>CAZLTR010000294.1:0-3869 GCA_964562415.1 uncultured Hyunsoonleella sp.
CCATCTTATTATTTTAGATGTTATGATGCCAGAAATGGATGGTATTGAAGCTTGCGAGACCATTAGAAAGCATTCAGAATTAAAAGATGTAGTTATTACATTTTTAACGGCGAGAGGCGAAGATTATTCTCAGGTTGCAGGTTTCGATGCAGGTGCAGACGATTACATTACCAAGCCTATTAAGCCAAAGGTTTTAGTAAGTAAAGTTAAAGCGTTATTAAGGCGCTTTAAAGAAGACGTAAAAGATACTGTTAAAGTAGGCAACTTGGTGATTAACCGCGATGAGTATAAAATTATTTTAAAAGGCGAAGAAATCATTTTGCCACGAAAAGAGTTTGAATTGTTATCTTTACTGGCGTCTAAGCCAGGTAAGGTTTTTAAGCGCGATGAAATTTTAGACAAAGTTTGGGGCAACGAGGTTGTTGTTGGTGGGCGTACTATAGATGTTCATATTCGTAAACTAAGAGAAAAAATTGGAGACAAAAGCTTTAAAACTGTTAAAGGTGTTGGCTACAAGTTTGTAGATTAATGCAAGTAAAATTTAAAAAATCTTATAAATTCGCGGTGAGTACTTCTACGTATATCACCATCTTTTTTACACTCTTAATGAGTGTTTTTTTGTTTTATTTTTTCTCATTTAAATTTCTGCCTGTTTTTTTGTTTGCAGTATGCTGTTATGTCTTTTCGTTTGTTATTATTCAATATAGAATAGAGCGTTACATTTACAGAAGGGTTAAGACGATCTACGACGATTTAACGCTTTTAGAATCTACGAGTTTAACGCGAGGTGCTATCACAACAGATATGGCAACCCTTACCCAAGAGATTGATAAGTTTGCCAGAGATAAAAAATTAGAAATAGAAACCTTAAAAGTAAGAGAGCAATACCGTAAAGAGTTTTTAGGTAATGTTTCTCACGAACTTAAAACCCCTTTGTTTACCATTCAAGGCTATATCCTAACCTTATTAGATGGGGCTATGGATGATAAGAAAATACGAAAAAAGTATTTAGAACGTGCCAATAGCGCGGTAGAACGTTTAAGTTATATTGTTAATGATTTAGATTTAATCACAAAGTTAGAAGCTGGCGATTTGCGGTTACAACCAGAGGAGTTTGATGTTGTAGCACTTATTAACGATGTATTTGGCATGGTAGAAATGCGTGCGAGCTCTAAAAATATTACTCTAACGTTTGATAGAAATTATGATCATCCAATTTATGTTAAAGCCGACAAAGAACGTATCCAACAAGTATTGGTAAATTTGGTAATCAATTCCTTAAAGTATGGACGTGTTAAGGGGACTACCGAGATAAGTATTGAGAATCTTATTAAAAACAAGATTATTGTTCGTGTAACCGATAATGGAGAAGGGATTGAAAAAAATCATTTAGAGCGTTTGTTTGAGCGTTTTTACCGTGTCGATAAAAGTGGATCTCGAAGCGAAGGCGGGTCTGGTTTGGGCTTGTCTATTGTAAAACATATCATAGAAGCGCATAACGAACGCATTTATGTGGAAAGTGAATATGGTGTAGGTAGTGAGTTTTCTTTTACCTTAGAAAAGGCGTAAATAGTTTTTCGTAATCTACCTTAGTGTTAAAGCTTTTTAAGCCTTTATAGGTTTCTGCTTGTAGTAACAAATCCATCGTAAATTCTTTTTGTTTACAGCTTGCTATAAAACCTTTATTTTTAAGACGCTTAGCGAGGTATTCTTGTTCCGATTGCCCTGGTGTTGGAATAAAAAAGGCGTTTTTTTCTAATTTTGCCAAATCCATAACCGTAGTATATCCCGAACGCGACAGTACTAATTTACTGTTGTTAATGGTGTCTTCAAGAACTTCCGAAGTCATAAAATTATAGAAAGTGGCGTTTTTATGAGTTTCAATATGTTGCTGTTGCTCCATAATCCCTTTTACAAATACGATACGACCTTCGTACCCCTCTATTTCTTGCAATAATTTACCTTCTAAAAGGCTGCGTTGCGGTTCTGGGCCAGAAAGTAATACGAGTAAATCTATTGGCGTTTTGGTATCGCGTTTTTCAAATCGGCTTATAGGACCAATATATTTGGTAGGAATATTAGGGGTGTTTTTATGGCCTAATTTCCCAGATAAATTAGGAGTGCCTTTCGAATCTGGAACCCAACATTCATCAAATTTCTTAATAAACTTATCGTGCATCTTAGTGCTTAGCCAAGTGGTCTTTCCGCTTAATACAGTGAGTTGATGGGTGATAAATATACAAGGTACTTTTTTGTGATACAACCCCAATCTATTATCTGAGATCACACCACTAATATTATGGGTTTTAATAATGTCTTTAAGCGCTTCTTTTTCTGCCTTTATGGTTTGTAAGACCTTAGGCGTGTCTTTTAAAAGCTTTAGCTTAAAATAGGCGCCTTTTTTTGCGTATGTAATATTATACGACGGTAAGGTGATCGTATTTAGGTTGGGAAATTCTTTTTGTAATAGGGTAAGCGCGACACCATCGCTCGCAATAACAGGTTCAAACCCCTGTTCAAGTAAACCCTTGATAATTGGGATACATCGGGTGGCATGACCTAAACCCCAGTTTAAAGGAGCGACAAGAATTTTTTTTGACATACTTCAATCTGCTTTATTCTCTACAAGCTAAATGTTGTTAAATCGCTTTTAGATAAAATCAAAAGTAAAGATACAGTCCTTCTTATATATTTCCTTAATTTTACCAATTCAAAAGGAATAATAAGAAATAGTTAAGAGATTTTGGGCAGTAAAAATAAACTAAAACGTTTTAGAGAGAATGATACCTTTAGTAATGTCTTCCAACCCGAACGTGACACTTTGGTGAGTGGCGCTTATGAGTTGAAAGGCCAATGGAATGCTACTTTTTTTAAAAATGAGAATCCCATTGTATTAGAATTAGGGTGTGGTAAAGGAGAGTATTCGGTAGCTTTAGCACAAAAATATCCTAATAAAAATTTTATAGGTGTAGATATTAAAGGTGCTCGATTTTGGCGTGGAGCTAAAACAGCTGTAGAGGAAGGGATTCCTAATGTTGCTTTTTTGCGCACGCAAATAGAATTGATAGACCATGCGTTTGCAACAGGAGAGGTTGATGAAATATGGATTACATTTCCAGATCCTCAAATTAAATACAAACGTACCAAACACCGCTTAACTAACGCTGCATTTTTAGAACGGTACAAACGTATTTTAAAACCCGAAGGTGTGGTTAATCTTAAAACCGATAGCGAATTTATGCATGGTTATACCTTAGGGCTTTTGCATGGCGCTGGGCATGAGGTATTGTATGCCAATCATAATGTGTATAAACAAGAAGGCAGCCCAGAGGAAGTCACCACTATACAAACCTATTATGAGTCGCAATATTTAGAGCAAAACAAACCAATTACCTATATTCGCTTTAAAATAAAATCTTAGTGGGCATCACTTTTATATTTTTTATAGGGCTGTTTTTTGCATTAATTGGCGTTATACCACCAGGGTTGTTGAATATGACGGCTGCGAAAATTAGCCTAAAAGAAGGTTATGTAAGAGGGGTTGTGTTTGCTATAGGCGTTACCATTACCGTATTTATTCAAACTTATATCGCAGCAATCTTTGCGCGTTATTTAAGTAAGCATCCAGAGGTTATAGATGTGCTAAGAAGTATTGCTTTGGTGCTTTTTGTTTTAATAACCATTTATTTCTTGTTTATAGCAAAAGCTACTGTTAAAAAAGAGATACAACCAAAGGTTAAAAGTAAGCACAGTCGGTTTTTTCAAGGCCTTTTTATGTCTGCTATAAATGTGTTTCCCATTCCGTATCAAGCCTACATGACGATAACTTTGGCGTCTTACAGTTGGTTGAATTTTGAGTTGTCTAGTAT
>CAZLTR010000295.1:0-3856 GCA_964562415.1 uncultured Hyunsoonleella sp.
ATTCTTGGGGAGGTATGTTATCTCCAACCGATTATCAAGAATTTTCATGGCAATACATACAACAAATTATAGACGCCTTAAAAAACGACGTTCCTGTAATTGCATTTGGCAAAGGCTGTTGGTTTGCCCTTGGTGAAATGGCTAAATCTGGTGCCTCGGCTTTAGGGGTGGACTGGACCTGTTCGGCAAAAAATGCACGCTACTTAACAGGCGGTAATATTACACTACAAGGCAACTTCGATCCGTCACGTTTATTATCTCCACCATCTGAAATTAAAAAAATGGTACACCAAATGATTGATGACTTTGGAAAGGACAAATACATTGTAAATCTTGGGCATGGCATATTACCTAATATCCCATTGGATAACGCAAAAGCGTTTATTGATGCCGTAAAAACATATGGTAAAGCTTAAAAACTTTTTTGATAGTTTTCAACTGTCAAAAAAGTTTTATCTTGTAGTAAAAAACAATATTGCTTTAACTTATGTCCAACGCATTTCAACAACTCACTAAAAAATATGCACTATTAAAAAAAGGCTGGACACCTCAACAAAATTTATTTTACGGTTTTTTTACCTACATTATTCTAGGGTTTTTGCTTCTGGCCTTACCTCTATCTCAAAAACATAGTGCAAGCCTCATAGATCATTTATTTATTGCTACGTCTGCAGTCTCTACTACGGGATTAGTGACGATTTCGATATTCGATTCCTATAATTTTTTCGGACAGCTCATCGTCATGATACTTTTTCAATTAGGAGGCATTGGGTATTTAACATTTACAACCTTTATGTTGCTTTCAACAACACGAAAAATGACGCTGTGGCATAAAAAAATACTATCGACAGAATTTACACTTCCTAAGACAATTAAAATTAACGACTTCCTTAAATCTGTCGTGCTTTTCACCCTTATCATGGAACTCATTGGCGCCATACTCTTTTTTATCGTTTTTAAGAGTGAAGGTATGCCTTTCTTAGAAGCACTATGGAATGCTATTTTTCATAGCATTAGTGCCTTTTGTACTGCTGGATTTAGTTTATTTAATACTGGTTTTGTTAACTATGTTGATCATAATTTTATTAATATCATTATCTCTATGCTTGCCATTTCTGGATCCTTAGGCTTTATAGTCATCACTGATTTTGGACTTTTAATAAAAGACCGTACGCATAAACTAAGCTTTACCACAAAAATTATAGGTTATGGATTTATTTTACTACTTACCTTTGGTACGCTTTTCTTTTTCTTCCTAGAACCCTCTATTTCAAATCTGCCTTTAAATACACGCTTTTTAAGTGCCTTTTTTCAAACCATGTCCGCCATGACAACAGTTGGTTTTAACACCGTAGATTTTGGTGTTTTCACGCAAGCCATGATGCTTATTTGTATTTTCTTAATGTATGTTGGAGCTTCGCCATCTGGTACTGCTGGAGGCATAAAGATAACGACATTAACTGCGGTCTTCGCCATTATGAAGAGTCGATTAACTGGCAGCAAGCAAATTACATTTTTGGGAAGAATTATTCCCTACGAAAGACTTTATATTGCCATATCTGCATTTATATTTTACACAAGTATCATCCTTATTGGTACATTTTTAATCACTTTAACTAACGATTTTAAATTTGAAAACATCCTATTTGAAGTCGCTTCTGCCCTTGGTACTGTAGGTATTAGCACAGGTATTACCGCAGATATTAATGTTTTTGGAAAAATTGTTATTATCTTGCTTATGTTTATTGGCAGGTTAGGTGTACTCACTTTTGGATTGGCTATTTGGTCTAAAACCTCCAAAAAAGAAAATACAATCATTTTAAAAGAAGATATCGCTGTTTAAATTATGATCAAACAAATTATCTCGGGTATTAAAGCGTATTTTGGCGCTTTTGCACTTATCTCAAAATTAAAACTATGGAAGTATTTTAGCATTCCTATGCTTATTAGTGGTGTTACAGCGCTTATCATATTTATTGCTGCCTACGGTTTATCTGGTACTATTGGTCATTTTATTTCGAAAATATGGATTTGGGATTGGGGCAAAGACACCTTTACCAACATTAGTGCTTTTGTTGGTGGCCTTGTGGTTTTAGTTATAGGTCTCATCCTTTTTAAACATATCATAATGGCATTAGCCTCGCCTTTTATGAGTCCAGTTTCAGAAAAGATAGAAGCCCACCTTACTGGTAATACAGCACACACACATAGAGACACCTCATTTTCTGAACAATTGTGGAGAGGTATTCGTATTAATGGCAGAAACCTATTTATGGAATTGCTAATCACAATCCCATTATTACTCTTAAAGTTTATTCCTATTGTCAATATAGTTTCAACACTATTACTTTTTATGACACAAGCTTACTACGCCGGATTTGGCAATATGGATTACACCTTAGAACGTCATTTTAAATATAAGGAAAGTTTAAAATTTGTACGCCAAAACAGAGGTCTGGCCATTGGCAATGGTATCGTATTTATGCTGTGTCTCCTTATTCCTATTGCGGGCATTATACTCGTACTACCATTATCGGTTACAGCTGCAACCACGCAAACTGTAAAACAACTACAAAGCAACAATAACTCGGTAGTACATTAACCTTTCCTAATGACTAGCATTTTAGAAAAACATGACAAGCCTTTTGAGTATGCAGCTATAGTTATGAATCTTATTATAGCGTATCAATTTCTTAAACTTTGGTACATGCCTCAGTTTTCAGATGTCGCACACTTGTTTTCTATGGCAATGCTTATGGCTTTCGAATTCATCATGGTACACTCGGGTGTGTTTATGGCAGTAATGCCTAAAAAAATAAGCCTGTTTTTACTCGTTCCTATCTATGCGCTTTTCGCATTTGCTTTTTTTAAAGCTACTGAAAATAACACCATTTTAATCGTTTATGGGCTGGTGGTATTAAATCGCATGCGTTTTGCATTTTCCGAAGTGAGTGCTTATTTAAAAAAAAGAGCTATCCTCATTTCCATACTTGCCGCACTTAGCTATTTTGTATTAATTTTTGTTTGTCTTTTTACAAATGGTATTTTTGGAGAATTAGCATTAACACAAGAATTTTTAAACACATCTGGGTATTTTAACCATACAAAAGGTAGTGGTGTTTTTGTCGAAACGCCACATATAGCCATTTCTTTTGGTTTTTTTTATCACAGTTTACTTGCTATAATAGAAGCATTATTATTGAACTCATCTTGACGTTTTGTTTTTAACCGAAAATGAGTTGAAATTTAACCAGATGAGGCACTTTTTGAAGCTCATAGCAGCGCTACGGACAAAAAAAGTAACGAAATGTGGGTGAATCTCAGCCATTTTTCAGGAAATAGAAAACCTCAAGATGAGTGCATTAAAAAAACTAAAAACACCTAAACCAGTAGTACCAAAACAACATGAAGGACAAGTTTTACCAATACATACAACAATTACAAGACCGTATTACCTCTACCTTAGAAACTATAGATGGCAAAGCCACATTCCAAGAAGATTTATGGAAACGTCCAGAAGGTGGTGGAGGCCGCACACGTGTTATAGAAAACGGTTCTGTTTTTGAAAAAGGCGGTGTAAATATTTCTGGAGTACACGGCAAATTACCAGAATCTATGCAAGCTTATTTTAAGGTTGGCAATGTCGACTTTTTTGCCTGTGGTTTAAGCTTGGTGCTGCATCCTAAAAACCCTATGATTCCTACAGTACATGCCAATTGGCGCTATTTTGAAATGTACGATGCTGATGGTACAATTATAGATCAATGGTTTGGTGGAGGTCAAGATTTAACGCCATACTACTTGTTTGAAGAAGATGCCATACATTTTCATCAGGTATGTAAAACCGCTTGTGATA
>CAZLTR010000296.1:0-3840 GCA_964562415.1 uncultured Hyunsoonleella sp.
ATATATCTATATTTGTCAAAATATATTGTAAAAAAAATAAAGTTTGAATAAACTTAAAATCTTTAACGATCCAATTTACGGATTTATTACTATTCCTAATTCGTTCATTTTCGATCTTATTCAGCATAAATATTTTCAACGTTTAAGACGTATCACTCAAATGGGAATGTCTTATTTGGTTTACCCTGGTGCGCACCATACAAGATTTCATCATGCTATTGGTTGTGTTTACTTAATGCAGAAAGCCGTTAATGTATTGCGATACAAAGGTGTAGTTATAACTCCGGAAGAAGAAGAAGCGCTTTATATTGCTATTTTACTGCATGATATTGGTCATGGTCCTTTTTCGCATGCTATGGAACATAGCATAGTAAATGGAGTGTCTCATGAAGAAATATCTTTATTATTTATGGAGCGCTTAAACGAAGAATTTAACGGAAGTTTAACGCTTGCCATTCGGGTTTTTAAAGGAGAATATGACAGGCCATTTTTATGT
The DNA here is from genome assembly GCA_964562415.1 of uncultured Hyunsoonleella sp. GTDB lineage: Bacteria > Bacteroidota > Bacteroidia > Flavobacteriales > Flavobacteriaceae > Jejuia. Next base: position 497 of record CAZLTR010000296.1, read on the forward strand.
CAGCTCATATCTAGTCAATTAGATATAGATAGAGCCGATTATTTAAAAAGAGATAGCTTTTATACAGGAGTAGCAGAAGGTAATGTAAATAGTGAACGTTTAATTACGATGCTTAATGTTGTAGATGATCATTTAGTGGTTGAAGAAAAAGGGATTTACAGTGTAGAAAAATTTATTATAGCAAGACGATTTATGTATTGGCAAGTGTATTTGCATAAAACAGGATTGGTGGCAGAACAATTATTAATTCGCATTTTAAAGCGCGCCAAAGCACTAACAAAAAATGGAGTACTGTTAGAAGCCAGTCAATCTTTGCGCTATTTTTTAAATAGCAGTATAACTATTGATACATTTACTAGTGAAACACTTGAGGTGTTTTATGAGTTGGATGATTATGACATTGTTTCGGCTATGAAGCAGTGGAAACATAACGACGATTTTGTTTTAAGTCAATTGTGCACTATGATTATTAATAGAGAATTACTAAAAATTAAGATTAAAAACAAACCTATAAAATCTAAGAGTTTGATAGAGCAAACAAAAAAAATAATGAATACCTATAATCTTAGTGAGGATGAAGCCTCTTATTTTGTATTTAAAGGAAGCATACACAATAAAGCATATGAAGCTAAGCGACAGCACATTAATGTGCTGTATAAAACGGGTAAAATTCAAGATATTGTCAAAGCCTCAGATCACGTTAACTTAAAAGCGCTTACAAAAGCAGTGACAAAGTACTATATATGTTATCCAAAATAAAAATAATGTGATTTAATATGTTATTTTAGTAATTTTAAAATCAAATTTAGCTTTAAAAATAGGAGACTAAAACTTTAGCACATTTTTCCTATTTTTGTTCAAATTATTTAATCAAATTAATCTTACACGTGTGAAATTTACAGCACAGCAAATTGCTGATATCTTAGAAGGAGATGTCGTAGGTGATGCAGAAATAAAGGTGTCTAAATTAGCTAAAATAGAAGAGGGTGAAGCGGGGGCTTTAACGTTTTTGGCTAATCCGAAATACACCTCATTTATATACCAAACCAAAGCTTCAATAACAATTGTTAACAAATCATTTGAGCCAGAAGAGCCACTAACTACAACACTTATAAAAGTAGATGATGCTTACAAAGCGTTTTCTAAACTTTTAGAGTATTACAACCAAGTAAAATTAAATAAATTTGGAGTAGAGCAGCCTTCTTTTATTGCAGATTCTTCTTCTTATGGAGCACAAGTATATATAGGCGCATTTGCTTATATAGGTGAAAATGTAACCTTAGGAGACAATGTTAAAATATTTCCTAATGCTTATATTGGCGATAATGTAACTATAGGAGATAATACTATTGTATTTGCAGGGTCTAAAGTGTACTCAGAATGTGTTGTTGGTAACAATTGCGTGATTAATTCTGGAGCGATTATAGGTGCCGATGGTTTTGGTTTTGCGCCCAATGAAAAAGGCGAATATAATAAAGTACCGCAAACAGGAAATGTTATTTTAGAAGATTTTGTAGACATAGGAGCCGCTACAACTATAGATAGAGCGACTTTGGGCTCTACAGTGATTCGAAAAGGGGTTAAACTGGATAACCAAATACAGATAGCCCATAATGTAGAAATTGGAAAAAACACCGTTATTGCAGCGCAAACAGGAATCGCAGGTTCTACTAAAATTGGGGAAAATTGTCAAATTGGAGGTCAAGTTGGCATTGTAGGACATATTACTATTGGTAATAACGTACGCATCCAAGCGCAATCTGGTATAGGTAGAAATGTAAAAGACAATGAAGTGTTACAAGGATCGCCTGCATTAGCTTATGGAGATTACAATAAATCCTATGTGCATTTTAAAAATTTACCAAAAATTATAAAGAAATTAAACGATATAGAAAAAAACTATGGCAATAGTTAACACAGAAAGTAAACAAAAAACAATACATAAAGAAGTCTCATTAACTGGAGTAGGTTTACATACAGGAAAAAATGTAACGCTAACATTTAAACCTGGTCTTCCTAATTCTGGTTTGGTATTTAAACGTGTAGACTTAGAAGGCGCACCTATTATTAATGCTGATGCGAATTATGTTACAAATACTCAGCGTGGTACTTGTTTAGAAAAAAACGGAGTGACTATTCAAACGTCAGAACATGTTTTGGCAGCATTAGTAGGACTAGATATTGATAATGTAGTTATTGAGTTAAATGCCTCAGAACCACCAATAATGGATGGATCATCTAAATTTTTTGTTGAAGCTATAGAGGAAGCTGAAGTTGTTGAGTTAGATGCCTTTAGAGAGGAGTACGTCGTTAACGATATCATCTCTTATGTCGATGAAGAAAATGGCAGTGAGATTCTAGTAATGCCTGCCAACAGCTATCAAGTCACCACAATGGTTGATTTTGGAACGAAAGTACTAGGAACTCAAAATGCGACACTAACTCAAATTTCTGATTTTAAAGCAGAAATAGCCAATTCTAGAACGTTTAGTTTTTTACATGAAATAGAAATGTTATTGGAAAATGGTCTTATAAAAGGCGGAGACCTTAACAATGCTATTGTGTATGTAGATAAACCATTATCTTCTGAAACTATGGATAAACTGCGCAAAGCCTTTAATAAGGATAATATCGCTGTAAAACCAAATGGTATTCTAGACAATTTAACGTTACATCACCCTAATGAAGCTGCTAGACATAAATTATTAGACATTTTAGGAGATTTAGCTTTAATAGGGACGCGTATACGAGGAAAAATTATAGCTAATAAACCAGGGCATTTTGTAAATACACAATTTGCAAAAAAACTGTCTAAAATTATAAAAAACGAGAGACGTAATAATGTGCCCAATATTGATTTAAATCAAGAGCCTTTAATGGATGTGACACAAATCATGGACATGTTACCACATCGCCAACCATTTTTGTTACTCGACAAAGTTTTTGAGCTTACCGATAGCCACGTTATCGGTATGAAGAATGTCACCATGAATGAGGAGTTTTTTAAAGGACACTTCCCAGGAGCACCAGTAATGCCAGGCGTACTAATAGTAGAAGCTATGGCGCAGACTGGTGGTATATTAGTATTAAATACAGTGCCTGATCCCGAAAACTATTTGACGTTTTTCATGAAAATGGATAACGTAAAATTCAAACGTAAAGTAAGTCCTGGAGACACTTTAATCTTTAAATGTTCGTTAATAACGCCAATACGACGTGGTATCTGTCATATGCAAGGTTACGCCTATGCGAATGGCAAATTGTGTGCAGAGGCAGAATTAATGGCGCAAATTTCTAAAGTAAAATAACGGAAACATGAATCAACCTTTAGCATATGTGCATCC
>CAZLTR010000297.1:0-3837 GCA_964562415.1 uncultured Hyunsoonleella sp.
AATAGGGGTGAATTTTAGCCATTTTTTAGGAAATAGAAAACCTCAAGATGAGTTCGTAATTAAAAAGGCATTGTATAAAACGTAATGGTACTAATAGATATAATTTAGGATACTATAAGTACTACGTTTAAATATTCAGTATAGCTTATGCTAGTGTTTTGGCATAACTATTGAAAACATAGAGAATTAAAAGTCTTGGAATCTTATTATTTTTACACAAACACATGCGTAATTATAATTTTGACGTATTTTTAGTTAAAACTGTCACTATTAAAGACCTGTAATACCCCTAATACTAACCTTATGAGAAGACTATTACTTTTAACAATTAGTGTTATATTACTACTTACGGCTTGTAGCACTAGAAAACGTGTCACTACTGCTGTTAACTCTGGAAACTACAACCAAGCCATACAAACAGCACTAAGTAAATTGCGGAAAAACAAAGAAAAAAAACGCAATCAAGACTATATTTTAGTATTAAAAGATGCGTTTACTAAAGTGGTTGCTCGTGATGTAAACACTATTTCTCATCTAAAATCTGGTAACAATCCAGAAGACTATAAAGCCATATACGAGAGCTATTTGGCTTTAAATAAGAGACAAGAAGCCATTAAGCCCCTATTACCTCTTTTTGTGAACGGCAAGTCCATTCCGTTTCAGTTTTCTAATTACAGTGCTGCCCTTTTGGAATCGAAATCGAAATTAGCCGCGCATTTGTACAGCAAAGCAAATACCCTTTTAAAATCAACCGATAAATATACCATTAGAAAAGCCCACGCGGAATTATCTTATTTACAACGCATTAGTCCTGATTATAAAAACACAAGAACATTGCTTGCTGAAGCGCACGAACGAGGGAAACGCTATATTTTGGTGGCGATCTATAACGACACACAACAAATTATCCCAAAACGTTTAGAAGAAGACTTATTGAATTTTGACACCTATGGATTGAATAAATTTTGGAGTGTATACCATGCCTCCAAAAGCAGAAATATCGTCTACGATTATGCCATGCACTTAAATTTAAAACAAATTAATATTTCTCCCGAGCGAATCAATGAACGCGAAATTGTTAAAGAACGTGAAATACGCGATGGATGGGTCTACGAAAAAGACGCTAACGGCAACATAGCAAAGGATAGTTTGGGCAATGATATTAAGCATGATAAATATAGTATTGTAAGAGGGCGTTTGTATGAAACCATACAAACAAAATCTGCTCAAGTCATAGCAGATGTAGTCTATTTAGACAATACTAACAAACAGATACTAGATACATTTAGCATAGATAGTGGCTTTATTTTTGAACATATTTTTGCCGATTACAGAGGAGATGAACGTGCGCTTAACGCAAACGACAGACAGTTACTTCGTAACAGGCGCCTCCCTTTCCCTAGCAACGAACAAATGGTGTATGACAGTGGTGAAGATTTAAAATTAAAACTAAAAGGTATTATAAACAGCTATACTTTTCAATAGGGCATCTGTTAGATTGATACAGTAGCAGTGTTTCCCATACGCTTTAGCTAAAAACTATCGCATCTTTAGTTTATAACATGACAAATATCAGTCCCTAAACTGTTTTTAACTCTTATTTTTGAGATAAGTCAAGTTTTAAAACCGAGGGAATATGTCTAAATCTAACTTACATTTTGGAAAGCAATTTAATTTTTTAAAAAGTTTAACATTACTAGAACGTAAAACACTAGAACAACACAGCAAATTAATAGCTTTAAAAAAAGGAGACGTTATTTTCTTTGAAAATGAGCATCTAGAAGAGCTGTATTGCATTAAAAAGGGGATCTGTAAATTTGCATTTACAGATGTAAATGGCAAAGAACATATTACCAAACTTTTAGGTAAAGGAGATGTTATGGGACGAAACGCAATTATCTCTAACAATGGGGCACTTGTAACGGCTACAGCACTTTCTAATAGTGAATTATACACCTTTAAAAAAGACGACTTCCTTAATATTATTACAACTAATAAGGATTTTTGTTTAGACATCGTTAAAGGATTTATTTCTGACACTAAAGAAGAGGTCGACCAAATGCGCTACTTTAAAAATTACCGTACTGTAAAAGTTCGACTTGCAGGACTCTTACTGTATCTTAAAAATAAATTTGGCGTACAAAAAGAGGGCTGGCTTAATATTACTCTAAAACGAGAAGATATCGCTAACTTACTGGGCACAACAAGTGAATATGTCATTTCACTATTAACAGCATTTAAAGAAAAAAAATACCTTTCTGTAAAACGTGAAAAAATAAAAATTATTTCTATTAAAAAACTAGAACTGTTCTCTAAAACCAACTAAACACTATACTCGACTTATAGGGTTTACAAACAAAAATTTCGCAGATATGTCGTTTTTTTTCTACTATTTGAAGATAAAAAATAATTCAATTTAGTTATACGAAATTTTAATTTGTAAATCGTATGAGTATAAATTAGTTGTGATAAGTTAAATGCAAAAATAACGTGTTAAAACCCACTAAACCTATAAAATTATAGGTTTGGTAACTTTCCCATCTTGTATATTTACATGGTAACTCGCAGTACACTAAATATGGCTAAGGACGAAAATTATTTAAAGCGTTGTGAAAACTGCATCGTTAGACAATTTAATGCATTGCGTGCCATGGATAAAGAAGCGTTAAAGCAAGTGTCGGATGCAAAAACTTCGAAAAGAATAAAAAAAGGTGACACTATTTTTAAAGAAGGTGAAAAATTAAACGGTATTTTTTGTGTTAAAAACGGTATTACAAAACTCTCTAAGTTAAGTTCTAACGGTAAAGACCAAATTATAAAAATTGTAACAAAAGGCGATGTTATTGGTCACGATGCCATAATTACTGAAGTTAACACCACAATGGAAGCTACTGCTATTAATGACGTTGAACTTTGTTTTATTCCTAAAGAAACTATTCTCAAACCTTTAAAAGCAAATCCCAATTTTACCGTAGAAATCCTAAAAACGGTCATAAATGATTTAAAAGAAGCTCATACAACACTTTTAAGTTTATCTCAAAAAAGTGTAAAACAGCGCTTGGCCCAAACGTTAATTTATCTCGACACAAATTATGGGACCAATGAAGATGGCTTTCTTAAAGTTACTTTAACGCGCGAAGAGTTATCAAGTATTATTGGCACTGCCTTAGAGTCTTGTATTAGAACGATTTCTAGTCTTAAAAAAGAAAAAATGATTACTGTGTCGCATAAAAAAATAAAAATTATAAACCGTAAAGCTTTACAACGCCTAATCGATGATTTATGATGATGCGTTTGCATTAGGTAGACAACTTTTCTCCTACATGTTATCCCACTTCAATTTTAAAATTCTAAATAAACTTGTCTTTTTATAAAATTACACTTCCAATTTTCTTAAAACTGATAATTATCACTTTTTAAAACACAAATACTTTATAAGTTTACAGCACCAACATGCTAACTTATGAATACAACTGTTGTTATAGATAATTTACAATGTGAAGAGGGACAACAATTTATTGGTCGCTTTTTAGAAACTTTAGAAGGTATTTCTAATGTTAGCGTAGATCTTCTTTCAAAAACGGTGAGCTTTAGTTTTAGTTCGCATAATGCTATAGAAGGTGCTCGTATAAAACTTATCGAAATAGGCTACCCTATTACCCATGACCCCAGTATTATAAAAAATCAAGAATAGCATTCTAAAATGGCGACTTACACACAACATCCAAGCGTTCTAGAGTCACAGGATGTGTAAATTGTAAGGCTTCGGCATGCAAATGCAAACGCTCTCCTTTCGCAAGTCTTCAAGTAAAACCGCATAGTCGGCCTGAGACAAAT
>CAZLTR010000298.1:0-3816 GCA_964562415.1 uncultured Hyunsoonleella sp.
GATAAGCTATGGATGGACCATGATCTAAAATATAACGATTTTGAGCACTAAGACTATTAAAGCAACAACATATCATTAATATTAAAATGATGCGATTTAGACTGTCTCCTAATTTAAAATGTAGAATGGCCATAGTAACAACTTTATATAATTGAGAGTTAAAAAAGATAATAGTTTATTCTTTATAATGATATTGATTGCAGTTGACAATATGTCCATCGGCATCTTTCACTTTACTTAAACGGTTAAATTTATCATATTCATAGTAGGTCGTGTAACCGCGAGGGTCGGTCATACTGATCATGCCTACTAAAGGATCATAAGTGTACGTGCTTACCATGGCAGAAGGAAGGCCTGTACGAATTTTATTTAAAACTGTTTGGAGTGCAGGAGTATTATAAATACCTTGTCTTATGTTGGATAATTCCGAATTGGTAAGTTTAGACTGTACTTGAGCCAATGTTGCATTTTCTATTTTAGCTACAGGATACGTTTCATTATAGCCCCAGAGATATACTATATGTGGGCCTTGATCTTTGCTTATTTCTAAAGGATTGCCATTACTATCGTAACTGTAGTAATGTATGCGTTTTTCAAGTGTAGTGGTGTTTATGCCTGTAGCAATTGATTTTGGCAATGTGACATTGTTTACGGTTTTAAAATTAGTTCTTTGTATAGAGGTTAACACATTATCTACAAAAGATTCCTCTTGTATTAGTGTATTTATGCGATGCTCTGCATGTCCATGTTTTAAGCGTTGTAAGGCTGAATATTCACTGTCTTCAAGTCCAGATAAAAACGTTCTATGATCAATGTCATCAGGGTAGTACCTATTTACCGTTAGTGTTTCGTTTTTACTATTAGTTTGCGTCGTTCTGGTAATATTTTTATGTATTTCATTATTATACTCATAATAGGTTTTGGTTGTTATGGGAGCGTTACCCTGTTCATCATAGACAGTTTGATGTTCTTCCGAAAGATACCACCACTTAGAAAATGTGTCATAAAACCTAACGCCGCCTATACTATTGCTTCCAAAAAAAGAATAGAGTTTGACACTTTTTGAGCTAATTTGAACATCTTGGTTTTCTTCATATTTTAAATCCCGTATTGAAACAATTTTGTTTTGAGAATTGTAGCTTATCTCCGATAATAATTGGCCATTATTCAAATGAATGAAGCTAGGAACGCCAGGTAAAAAATTCTCGTTGGGAATTTCTTCTTCATTTCTATAAAAATACTCCGTGCGCCCTAAATTGACACCTTCGTCATCAGTATTGTAAATTGTGACTTTGTCATAGCCAATAGCATTGCCTTGAGCAGAATTTCCAAGAGGGATAACACTGCTAGAATTTCTAACTAAATAATCCGCAGTGTATATATAATGAATAACATTGCCAGGTATTGGTATGACCGACTCATTTACTAAAGTTTCATTATAAAAATATTTTAAGGGGCTTACTAAGCGTCCAGTTGATGTTTCGTTTATATCATACTGAAATGTTTTCTTTTTTGCAAAATTACCCGAGTCCAAAGTTGTTATAGAATGTACCCTAAGACCGCCTCCTTTTTTTTGTCTTGTAGATGCTTTTGTTTTATACTTCAAAGTGAAGTTTAAATACATCTCGGTGCTATTTAGGTAATTCGCTCTCAGTTTGTATGTTCCAGGAGGTAATACAGCTTTGAAAAAAGTCTCAAAGCTATGATCATCTAAACGGGATGGTTTTATCTTAATAATTTTGATCCCAGTATCTTGCCGTTCCAAAAACATGTCTAATTGATTAGAATTATAAATCCCATTTTCAGAGTCGTCGTCAATACTTATATCCATATAAACCATAGTGTAATCGTCTAATGAAAAAGTCACGTCTTCATTTCCATCGTTAACAAATACGGAGCGGTTTACGTCTTCAAATAAGGTTTCTGTTTCAGAGTAGTAATCATTTGATTCGTATACAAAATTGGTTATGCTTCCTAGGGGGGATTCTATAGATGTTAAAATACCGGCCTGTACTTTTTCTATATCCACTTCTCTATTGCCACCTCCAATAAAGACCTTGTTTTCCCCTGGGCTTTCAAAAGCAGGAGCCAGTGATTTTAGTCTGTTCTTTGGGTAGTTATTAGTAATGGTGAGCGATCTATTATTATCTAGGTAATATTCTAAATTAATACCTTTATATTCATATATAAAATCATTACGTTTCCCATTGTATCCGCCCCAGTGGTCAATAGAATAAGATGTTTTTTCAGGGAGATTCATAGGGTTGTACGTAAATTTATAAGGGGGTTTTGGGGTGGTTTGGTTTGATTCAAAAAACGATTCTTGTACTTGGTCTAATACTAATCTTTTTGATAGAGATGAGCTTCCGCCATTCATGTATGTATATGAAAAATCTATTTTTTTAATGTTTTTATTTAAACTTCGTAACTCAATACTCTTTAGTCTTTGAGGAGAAGCACTGTTTGAATATGCGTTAACATCAACTCGGTCTTCAGTTTCAAAATGGAGGCTTCCGTTGGTGAATTCGATGCGTTTTAAGTAAATATCTTTGGTAACTTGCTGGCTACCACTAAAATTTTTAAAAAGACCAGGTAATGTGGAAGAAATAAAACCTCGACCTTGATTTTTAATATTTTCATGACTCATTTGATTGTATAGGAGTTCACCATATTGAATTTGGCTTAAGGTGTGAGACGAGTTTTCATAATAAAAATTCATTTCCTCATCTGTTGGAGTTTCTATTTTGGTGATGTACCATGCTGTATCCGACCAATCTCTTCGAGGAACCCCTGTGAGTGTAGATGGGATATAAATGCTTATCTGATCTCTAGACCTATCATGACTACCACTAAAATTATAGGTTGTTTCTGTTGCAGTACCTCCAAAATAATATTTGAACCCATTGCCATCTATTATGGTTCATGTTTTTGTGGATTTTGTATAACTGAATTTTAAATTATTTTGCTGTACAGAAATGCCATAAACGACATCTCCTGTTTGTTTTTCAAAAAGTATTTTGCCAGAATAGCCTAAAAAATTATAATAATACACATCTGACTCTCCATCTAGGTCTCTGTTTTTAATTGGATTGTAATATTTGTTTACTTGACCAGGTTCTGAAGGATCTGGTAAATTATCTGCTGTGGAAGGAGGAAATTTGGTGTCATTTAAATAGCCTCCTGAGTAGCTAAAATCATCTATGCCTCTTACCTGTCGTGTAATAACACCGCCAGCATTTAATGCCCAGCCTAAACCAACCCAGCTAGCTTCTTGAGCTACTTTAATTCCAGATGCATGATAGCTTAAAGTAACAGGTAATTCGATGTCTCCAGACTTTACAGCGCATAAAGGCACTGATATATTAGGCACTCCTGTATAGGTGTTTACAGGGGTGTCGGCATATTGACCTAAGGAAGCTGCATTTGGGGAAGGCGGTATAAGTTTTTGAAGCTCTTGATTTTGTGCAAGCAATAAACTTCCAAAACAATTAAGGATCAACAAAAAGAGAAAAGAATAGATTTTCATAAAAAACAGAATTTGATAGAGACACATTAGTAATAGAGAAACTAAATTTATTCTTTTTTTAATAAAAAGACTTGAAATTGACCTTACAAAAACTAAGGTTTTTCCTTAGAGTTTACTAAGGTTTAATTTGTACGTAAAGTGTAAATAATTGTTTTTATCAGAGTCTAGACCATTATAAATGGTATGATTTTTTAACCCTAATATGAGTGTTAAAGCAAACAAGATGGTTTAAGTATCCATGATGCATTGTAACTTTATCTTAAAAATCAAAAAAATGCTATAACCAAAAT
>CAZLTR010000299.1:0-3815 GCA_964562415.1 uncultured Hyunsoonleella sp.
TTTCTCCCATATCTATACGATAAGCACCTGCTTCACTTTTATCTACAGCAATAGCATTTATAGCTTTAAACTTAACTTGTGGCTCTACCATTTGTGCACTCAATACTGCTTTAATTGGTTTATATAACGCCCTAACTTTTCTGTTTTTTTTACTCTTTAAGGCAAAATTGTTCCTTTTAGTTATTTTTGCATTTAGTACTTCATGATTGTAAACAACTGCATGCGTCCAATTCGCATCATCATAATCTGATGCATTCCAATTGTCTTCGCGTTTTCTATCGTCTATGGTTTCTCCTCCAAAACGCAAAACATCCCAATCGCCATAATAGGAACTATAACTTTTTTTAGTTTTCCAAGTGGAATCTGTTTTTAGAGTAATACGTGCTCCTCCTGCTGTTAGTTCTGCTTGCGCTTTAAATACAAATGGGATATTACGATACTCGCGAATGCGACGCCAACGCGACCAACCTGCAGCGTGCCAAATAGCGATTACATTATCGCCTTTATTTAATTTATCTGTAATGTCATAAGTTAAGTATGGGATTCTTTTTTTCATATATGAAGACACAGGGTTCATCACATTTTCGGTAACTTTTTCCCCATTTACATACAACTCGTGATACCCAAATGAGCCCACAAATACAAAAGCTGATGTCGCTTCTTCCTTTAACTCAAAATTCTTTCGGTACCAGTTGTGGTCGGTTTTTTTCTGATCTTCTTTTAAAATCCAGTCGCCTTTCCAATCGGACTGTTGTAAGAATCCCATAGAAAATTCACTAGAATTACTCCAATTTGAAACGGCCCCATCTTTATCCCAAATTTTGACTTTCCAGAAATACTGTTGCGCAGATTCTAGCGTATTGCCTTTATAGGTATTATTAACAGATTGATTGGATTTTATTTTTCCCGAATCCCATACATCGCCTTTATTGTTTTCTAAGTTGTCTAAACTACTAGACACCAAAATTTGATAAGCCGTTTGTTTTTGACCTCTTTCTTGGTGATTGGATTTTAATTTCCAACTCAATCTTGGGCTAGTATTGTCTATTCCCAAAGGGTTTGTTTTGTATTCACACTTTAAATCTGCAATTTCTATTTTTGATGCTTCACTACAGTTTAGCACTACAAACGCCATTACTATAAAAAATGTGTTTTTGTAAAAATTTAAACAGCCTTTCATTACTATATTTCTCTTATTAAATATTATATATTTCAATTTCAGATATTGTGGGTTTTTTCATTGTCTGTAGCATCAAAAGTTTATATTTTGATGCTGTGATTGGTTTAAATTGGCAAAAACGTTTTAACCCGAGTATGATAAGGCATCTGAATGTTCTTTTTTATTGAATATGACCAAGCTGCTTTAATGCGAATACGTCTTCAATAAAAAAAGACGCGCTTCTAAATTTGAAAGCTATCGTTAATTAATCTGATTTATGTATTAAAGGTTTAAGAGATGTAAATGGTAAATATATTCTTAATACTTTTATTTACTATCCTGTAACACCCCGCTGTTTTTTCTAAACCATATGGTTAATTCTAAATCTTTGTAAATTTCTATGATAAAAGCGATAGTTGCAACTAACAATTTGATATATTTATTGCACAAAATGACATGAATACAAAATACAGAAAATACCTAATCACCTCTAATAAAGATCGATCATGGGGATTTTACGTCAATAATTTAGGACGAAATGTTATCGAAAAATACGCCAAATACCCTTCTATGGATCATCCCGATCAATATGTTTTTACATGGGACAAAGGCCGTGTTTTAGATGAATTCCATTTGGTGCTTATCACAAAAGGTGAAGGTGTTTTTGAAAGTAATGCTACTGGAGCCATAAAAGTCTCCGACGGAGATATCTTTTTACTGTTTCCAGATGTCTGGCACCGTTATAAACCTAAAAAAAGTACGGGATGGACGGAACGTTGGGTAGGGTTCTCTGGAACTATCGCCACTCATTTTTTATCCAACGGCTTTTTTAATGCTGATGCCCCCGTTATTTCCAAATGCAACACAGCACCCGTATTACATCATTTCAACACACTATTTAAATTATTTGATGAAGCCAGTTATGGCTATCAACATATAGCTTCTGGAGTTTGCATTCAACTCATGGCAGAATTGCATAAGATAAAAAGTGGAGGTACTAACCTAGAGGGGCTAAACTCTATGGTATCTCAAGCAAAAAGTATCATGTATAAACATATAAACGGGGCAATTGATTTGGTTGAAATCGCCTCTAATTTAGGCGTGAGTTATTCTAAATTTAGAATCGATTTTAAAAAGCAAACAGGTGTTTCCCCTTTACAATACCACTTACTCTTGAAAATAGAAAAATCTAAGGAATTGCTACTAAACACCAAAAAATCTCAAAAAGAAATTGCTTTTGAATTGGGTTTTGAATCTGATGTCTATTTTAACAGATTATTCAAAAGAAAGACAGGTTTAGCGCCTGGTAAGTTTAGAGACCTTAGTAAAGATATTTTATAGGGATTGATTACCACTTGTAATACTATTATATATTAAAGCAGGACGTGATTTCACGCCCTGCTTTAATTGGTTCTTATGCGATTTATGGATAAGAATTTCGTATAAATATGTTGAATTATTTTTCGCTAGTCTAAGGCAAAACATTAAAGCTTAGCCGTGGTTAAGGTTTTATTTTTTAACGTAAGAATAGTAGAAAAAAAACCACATATATGCTGAATTTTTGTTCGTGAATCGTATTAGCTTACGGTTATTGAAAGTTCTAGAGCAGCATTCCCGTCTTGAAAAAACACTTCTAAAGGTAGTGCTTCAACTCCTGGTACCATATTAAACGTTCGTTTCCCCGCTATAGCTTTGGTTTTAATTGGCGCATTAGCTTTAATGGTTACCAACCCTTCTGGCTTTTGAATGGTAATTTCATTATCGCTAATAACCTTTACAATTTCGCTAGAAGGCGACACTATTGGTAGCACAAAAGCGGTTTGTTCTTGAATTTCCTGTTTTGTACTTACTTTAATTTCTGTTGTATTAGCATCGCATTTATAAGCAATATTAAACGCAGAAGCTGTACCTTCTATTTCTTTGCGCTCTACACTTTTTAGCTTTACGTCTGCCAATAACTCTATTGTGCCGTTTTCGTCTTTAGACGTCACCGTAGCAGGTAAGTCGTATAAATTTGTATACCAAACTTCTTCCTTATATACCTCTAATCTTGGCGTTAAGCAAATATCTTTACCAGGTTGCGGCTGTTGGTTATACTTTTCGACCAAATGGTATTCTGCCATACTTGCAGCACATAATAACCCCACTTTATTGTGATACAACAGCCCTAGAGCCCCACCAGAAGCTTGGCGGTAATCGTATTTGTAATGGTATTCGGCATCGTAAGCACTTACTGTGCCTCTCCAGTCTCCTCGCGCAAAGAGGTACACCTCTATATCTTTAAAGTGTTTCACCCCATCTGCGGTAACTCTTGGTAAAGTTGCCTTTGCATTTATCTCTGGCAAATGCTCCCAATGGTCTAATAATGCTGCTAGAGGTTTGGCATGTGTAAATGTATGATGTACACAAGGTGGAATTTCTGCCTCTATATAACCTGGGCCTCCATGAATGAGCCCATCTGCTGTACAACGTTGTAGCAATTCTGTGTTTTTTACGGCGGCAGCACCAAATGCTGGATTAACATGTGCCATCATACCAAATGCGGGTTGACTACCATCGCAGGTTCTACTCCCCCAGTAACTCCATTTATACATTCTATTGCCCCAACTGTTATCCCAAGCACCATCTGGCAACATAAATTCTAAATGGCTATTTA
>CAZLTR010000300.1:0-3801 GCA_964562415.1 uncultured Hyunsoonleella sp.
CTTCGGCATCAAACTCAGAATAGACACCTTTTAAGACTAATTTGCCTTTCCACATGTCGCGAATTGGCTTAATTTTGTCTTCATTAAGACGTCCAGAAAAGGTTTGATCCATAAACTTACCTAATTGTTTCAAGTCTAAATTTTTAGGCATATATGGTAATAAATTCGCAAAATTAGGAATACCGTGTTTTAAAGTTTGTAAACTCCAATGAGGTCTTCCAAAAGCTTGTAAGATATTCGTGATATTCATCTTTGGTGGCATGGCCAAACCATTTCTAATATCTCTTGGTCTAAACCCAAAACTAGGCACATCACAAAGAATAACTAAAACAGGGCATTCTGCTGCTTCTGCACGCTTAATAATATCATCTCTAAGGCTATCTTCGGTAGGATGGTATAATTGAAACCAAGCCTTACCTTCTGTTAATTCTGCAGCACGCTCTATACTTGTAGTCGTTACGGTACTTAGAATAAACGGAATATTGTGTTCGAAAGCTGCTTTAGCTAAAATTTCTGGAGAATTAGGCCACATGAGTCCTTGTAACCCTACTGGGGCAATACCAAAAGGCGCATCGTACTCTATACCAAATAAATTGGTTTTTTGAGACGAGCCATGGTGCTTTCTTAGATAGTTTGGCTTCAACTGCACCTCTCTTAATTCGGAGGTATTACGAATTAAATTTACATCTTCATTACACCCACCATCTAAATACTCAAAAGCAAATTTTGGAATTTTTTGCTTTGCTCTTGTTCTTAAGTCATCTACCGATGGATAACGCGTATCGAACTTTAAAGCCATATCTTTTTATTTTTTAATTTAAAACTTTTCTCTTAATCTTGTACACATCCCGTTTTAGGTATGCCTCTTATTTAGCACTAACTTACAATAAACGGTACGTGTTTTTTAAGTGCGTAATTCTTTTTTAAGAATTTAGAATTTAGGCGTGTATCCGAAATGGATATCGCTGCTCCTAACGCAGACCCTAATGAGGCCTGTGTCGTTCTTAATTTCTTATCTCTAAAATAATGAGAAAGTAATTTAATGTATAGGTCGTTATCACTAAAACCACCATCTACATACAATCTACTAATAGTGTCTTCACCTATAGCTTTCTTAATACATTTTATTTGTAACAATACCAACTCTGTCATTAATTGATGGTAGGCATGTTCATATTCTGTAAATGTAATATGTGTTTCTGCAGGCATGTCTTCGTCTTCTAAACCTTCCCATTTAAAAGAATGCTTAAAATCTTTGATTAGTTCAAAATAGGTATCGTAATTAAACTTTACATTTCTATGGTAATCATCATCTACACCATAGCGTTCGTTTAATTTCTGTACTTGTAATTTGTATTCATTTCCTAAAAATAAACGTGCCGCTTTAACTGGTTTTCCGTTAATACGCATGTAATTAATAGCATCACTATCGGAAGTATCTTCAGAAATAGGTTTTTCAGTAAACGGATTAAAGGCTATACTCCAAGTTCCAGTAGATACTAAAATAAATTTTTTCTTAATACTCCTTACATAAGGTAATAGAGCCGCAGAACTATCGTGTATACCTACTCCAATTTTAATACGATTACCATTGTAATTCATATTAATACTAGTTTCTGTAGACACGATAGGCGGCAGTATTTTATCTAAACCTTCTTTGTATACCCAAGAATGGTAATCTTTCTCGGCATAGTCCCAAAGCGCTGTATGACAACCTATACTGGTATATTCACTTAAAGGAATTCCTGTAAAAACGTAACTTAAATACTGTGGTAAATGTAAAGAGTACTTTATCTTTTTAAAGACTTCGGGTTTTGTCTTTTTTAACCAATACAACTGCAATCCAGAATTTAACATGCTTAAATCTGCACATCCCGTTTGTTGTAAAAAGTCTTCTTTTGGACCATAAGTCTTAAAAAAAGAAGACACCACTTCTTCTGGTAGTGGTTTGGTATAATTATACAAAGGTGTTACCGGGTTACCATCTTCATCTAAATGCACAAAGCTGGCACCGTAGGTAGAAAAATTAATTGCTTTAACTCTAAATTTTTTAGCCGTTAAAATGCGATTAAATACTTCCTTAAGCCAAGTTTGCAATGCTCCCAAGTCTTCGGTAGGATGCCCATCTTCGTCTTTTATTTCATCAAATGAAATGTATTCTTTATGTACTTCTTTAAAATCCTTGTCAAATAAGAAAAACTTTTTATTGGTTTTTCCTATGTCAAAAACAGCAGTTACGTTTTTCATACTTATAATATTATAGCCCTGTTGCTACTGTATTTCTTCCTCTTTCTTTTATTAATTGACCTCTTACATCTAAACTTCTGTAAGCATCGATAGGACTTAATACGCCTCCAGCATTTAAACGTGCTTTCTCTAACAACGGTCTAACATCTGTTCTGTATGCGCCTTGTAAGATCTCTTGGCATTTAACAACGTCGTTCTCTAACTGTGCTGCTCTTAATGCACCTTGGTCGATCAACATTGCTTTAGCATAAGCTTCTTGAATCGCTTCTAAAGATTGAATTAAATCTTCTAAAGGATCTTTTACATTATGACTTGCATCAATCATCCACGCTAAATCTGGATTTTGCGGATTGTTTTGCATACCGTACACCAATTCGTTAAAGATTAAGAATAAAGCATATGGTTTGATACTCCCTACAGTTAAATCGTCATCACCGTATTTACTATCGTTAAAGTGGAAACCACCTAATTTACCTTTTAATTGTAAGATAGAAACGATTTGTTCGATGTTCGAGTTTGGTAAATGGTGCCCTAAATCTACTAAGGTATAAGCTTTATCACCACAACCGTTAGCTAGCATTAAAGAGGCTCCCCAATCTTGGATAACTGTGCTGTAGAAATTTGGCTCGTAAGGCTTATATTCTACTAACATGCTCCAATCGTCTGGTAAACCTTTGTAGATATCTATTAAACTGTCTTGCGTATTTTGAAACGCCGTTTGGAAGTTATTTTGTCCTGGGAAACAAGACCCATCTGCCAACCATACGGTTAAGGCTTTAGATCCTAATTTGTCTCCAATCTTAATAACGTCTAAGTTGTGTTGAATGGCTTGCTCTCTTACCGCTTGACTTGTGTTGCTTAAAGACCCGTACTTATACGTTTCTGCAGCGTCTTTTTGATCTTGGAATGTATTAGAGTTTACAGCATCAAATTTGATATTTAAAGCATCGGCTTGCTCTTTAATTGCAGCATAATCTGAAGGGATATCCCAAGGAATGTGTAATGATACAGCACCTGCAGTTTGCGTTAAGCTATGCAACACCCCTATATCTTCGATTTTTTGTTCTAAGCTTGACGGTTCTCCATAAAAAGAAAAACGTCCAAAACGTGTTCCTCCTGCGCCTAAAGCCCAACTTGGTATCGCAACTTGAAACTCTGCTAATTTAGAAACAATGGCATTAACATCTTTACCTTGCTTTGTTAACTTATTTGCTAAAAAATCGAAATTATCTTTGTGATTCTCTAATCCCGATTGATTTGATTCTGATATTTGCTCTTTACTTATTTTCATTTGTGTTGACTTCTTTAAAAATCAAAAAGATACTTCCAAAAACATGTCGCATGTTTCTGGAAGTATTCTTCTATAAAATTATTTGGATTCTAAAACTTATCTTACGAATGCATTCGCCATTCCACCGTCAACATTAATAATGTTTCCAGTAGACTTATCTAGTATTCCTACTAAAGAGAATACACCATTCGCGATATCGTCTGGAGTGATGATTTCATGTAATAAGTTACGTTTCGCATAAAATGCTGGCAACTCTTCTACAG
>CAZLTR010000301.1:0-3778 GCA_964562415.1 uncultured Hyunsoonleella sp.
TTGCTGGTGGAAGATGGATTACTGTCTATGGTTTAAATTATGTGCCTAAATTAGAAGATGTTAAAGGTTATGCTATTACGAATAATCGTAAACAAATTAGTAAATTTTCGTCTTCAAATGCCCAGCTCAATCAAATTTATCAAGTCAACTTAAATACGTACTTGGCGAATACCATGGATGGTATTTTGGTAGATTGCCCGCATCGCGAAAGACGCGGTTGGGGAGAAGTTACAGTAGCTGCGATGTACGGAGATGCCTTGCCTAATTTTGAAAGTGGTGCTTATATGGACCAATACCTTCAGTATACCCGAGATGCTCAACTATCTGATGGTCAAATTAGGGGGGTTATAAATGAACAAGACAGGCCGTTTTTAATGTGGAAAGCAAACAATCCCTTAACCGTTTGGGAAACTTATAGAATGTTGGGAGATAAAAAGGTACTGGAAGACAATTACGCATCTATGCAAAAATGGATGACTTGGATGTTAGAGCATTCCAATTACGAAACAAGAGGCCCTATTAAAGCAGGGAAACAGGGGGCAAGAGAATTCCCTGGTTTAGGTGATTGGTGTACACCTCGTGGCAATTTCTGGACGAGCAGCAATTCTCCAGAAGCCATTCACTTTAACAATTGTTTGTATGCATTTATGTTAGATAATGCGATGCATATCGCAGAGGTTTTAGGCAAAGAAGAAGATGCAAATACTTATAAAGACCGGCTAAAAGTACAAAGAGAAGCAACTCATAAATTATCTTACGACCCAGACACAGGAAAGTATGTAAAAGGCTACCAAGTAGATCAAGCATTTGCCTTATTGTCGGGAGTAACACCAGCATCAGAAAAAGAAAAAGTAGAAACCAGTTTAGCCGATAATGTGTTGTATAAATTTCCGTATTACGATACAGGAAGTTCGGGGCAAGCGCTTTATACACGTTATTTTACAGAATATGGAGAGCGTATGGATTTAATTTATGAGCTACTACAAGACAAACATCATCCAAGTTATGGCTACTTTTTAGAGCAGGGAAAAACGGTTTGGCCAGAGCGTTGGTCGGCTATTGGAAACAGCCAGATACATACTTGTTATACAGGAATTGGAGGTTATTTTATTAAAGGTTTTGGTGGGATACGACCAGATCCAGAACAATTAGGCATGCAACACATGATGATTAAACCTGCACTTGTAGGCGATTTAACGTTTGCAAATACAGAGTACGAATCGATGTATGGGGAAGTGGTTGTCAATTGGAAAAAAGAAAAAGAAGGCGCTTCATTTCATATTGAAATTCCTATCAATACCACAGCCAAAGTATACCTGCCAGCTATTGATAAAACCGCTATTAAAGAAAGCGGAAAATCACTTGAAAACAGTAATGGTATAGTTTATGTGGGTACTGAAAAAAATGCAGCTGTTGGTAATTATATCATTTATAAATTACCATCAGGAATTTATGATTTTACCGTAAATCAGTTACCAGAAACAAGCCTACCAAATCCAATACAAACTTCAAATAATTTAGCAACAATTGGAAGAATGAATGCCTCTTCTATGTGTATTCAAACGGAGAAATTACCTGTTTTTGAAGCGTTTCGAGCAAATGACGAAGATGAAAAAACAAGATGGTTGGCTACCGAAACTAACAATCAGTATCTAGAGGTAGAATGGGTAAAACCGCAAACGTTTAATAACGTTGTTATTGATGAGTTTGAAGATAATGTTACCAGTTATAAATTACAATGTTTAAAAAATGGCAAATGGAAAGACCTTGCTAAGGGCACTTATTGTGGCGCAAATAAAAAACATGAATTTGAAGCGGTTGTATCAACAAAATGCAGGTTGTTTATTGTCGAAGCAAAGCAAGCACCATCAATAAAAGAGTTCAAAATTTTTAATTATGCCAACTAAACTAATGGGTAATAATCTAATTGTGATCTTAGGGTGTCTAGCATGCTTATTTTTGGGCTGTGATACTTCAAAACATTATGAAGAAATTCAATCAGGTTTTGTAACACCAACCAACAATAATACAGTGTGGTGCTATTGGTATTGGATTAATGACGATATTTCTAAAGACGGCATTACCAAAGATTTAGAAGCCATGAAAAAAGCAGGAATTGGAGGGGCGTTAATAGGTAATATTAACCCCGCCAGAAAAGATGGAAAAGTACCCATGCTAAGTGAAGATTGGTGGAACCACATGGTACATGCCGTAGAAGAAGGAAAGCGTATAGGTGTAGATATTGGAGTGTTCAACTGCCCAGGATGGAGCCAAAGTGGTGGGCCTTGGGTAGACTCTAAAAAAGCCATGCGTTATTTAACCTTTAGCGAAACTAAAGTTGAAGGCGGTAAATTGCTAAACATCGCCTTAAAACAACCCCATCAAAAATTTCAAGACACCCATACTTTTGCTTTTAAAACATCAAATTTAGAAGAAAAGAGCACGCAATACATCCCTACAAAAATAACTGCCAATTGGCAAGATATTAATGTCGGTATTCTAAATAATGGGAATAAGAAAGACGATACCAGTTTTGAGCCCCAAAAAGGGGAGACTTTAGCCATTAATTTTCAATTGTCAGAACCCATTACAACACGTTCTATTGCTATCATCCCAAGTAGAGCTTTTAAATGTAAGATGAATTTATTTGCGGTTGTAGATGGTAAGGAAGAACTCATCAAAGAATTTCAGTTCGACCGTTTCCGTATCACGCCTAATGTAGCCTCTATTAAAACAGCAGATTTCGCTACTACTTTGCCAGAAACCACTGCAAAGCAGTTTGTCTTAAAATGCACCAACTTTAGAACGAAGCGAAAAGCAGGTTTTGGTTTTGCTGAAATAACAATATCAGAAGCCCCTGTCTTAGATAACTATATAGAGAAGCAATTAGGTAAAATGCACTCTACGCCAAAACCTAAATGGGATACCTACATTTTTGGAAGGCAAGAAGCTCTTAAAGACAAGAGTTTAGCTGTTAACCCAGATGAGGTTATAGATTTGAGTGACAAATTAGATGAAACTGGCGTTCTTAATTGGGATGCACCAAAGGGTAACTGGACGATTATGCGCATGGGAATGACACCAACAGGCACAAAAAATGCACCAGCTGCACCACAAGGCGTGGGCTATGAAATTGATAAAATGAACAGCGCTTTGGCACAATACCATTTTGATAATTTTGTAGGCGAATTGTTAAAACGCATTCCTGAAGACAGCAAATCAGCATTTAAATATGTTGTGGCAGACAGCTATGAACAAGGCTCTCAAAATTGGACGGATGGTTACGAGGTGAAATTCAAAGAAAAATACGGATACGATCCAGTGCCATTTTTACCAGTATTGTCTGGTAGAATTGTAGGCAGTGTAGAACAATCCGAACGGTTTCTATGGGATTTGCGCCGTGCTATAGCAGACGATGTCGCCAACGAATACGTGGGAGGCTTAAAAAAAGCAAGCAATAAACACAACTTAAAAACCTGGTTAGAAAACTATGGGCATTGGGGCTTTCCAAGCGAGTTTATGATGTATGGTGGGCAATCCGATTTAATTGCTGGTGAGTTTTGGAACGAAGGTACATTAGGGAATATCGAGTGTAAAGCCTCCTCATCAACAGCACATACCTACGGAAAGCCAATAACATCAGCAGAAGCATTTACCTCGTCTAGAAAAGCGTATTTAAGACATCCCGCTATGCTGAAAAAACGAGGCGATTGGGCGTTAACAGAAGGCATCAATCATTTTGTGTTGCATTTGTACATTCAGCAACCAGATGATAACA
>CAZLTR010000302.1:0-3693 GCA_964562415.1 uncultured Hyunsoonleella sp.
TGGTTAAATTTCAACTCATTTTCGGTTAAAAACAAAACGTCAAGATGAGTTCTAAAACAGTATTCGTAATGGCAATGTTTTTCATGTCCTCTTGTGGGTCTGACGATACTGTCGAAGAAGAGATGTTAGAGGACATGCCAAATGAGGAAGTTCCTGTAGAAGAGGCACCTGTAGATGCCAATTGTGATGCCCCTAAAAATTTAAATGTTAAGATTTTAGAACAAAGTTTTTTGGGTACATCTGTTGAATTAACTTGGGAAGCAGGTGGAGATGAAAAGCTATGGAAAGTAGATTACAAAAGTAACAGCCCATTAGGGAATGATGCTGTGATTACTGTAGAGGATGAACCAAAATTAGTTATAACGAATATCCCTAGATTAAATAAGGCTCAAATTACGGTCGTATCAGAATGTGGTGAAAATTCAAATAGTAATATATTGAGTTTTGATATTCCAGGAGGTTTAGTGGGGCCATTGGTAGCAGATATGGACTTTACGCTTAATGGAGAGCGTTTTGAAAACTGGAGGCCAATTACGTTCGCATCATTTAATTCTGCCACTACAGTTGTTGGAAGTTTTAGTAGCAATGGTGTTTTTCTAGAATTATTAGGCAACCCTATAGGAGCTAGTATATTAGAGCAAAATGAAGAGATTCAAATTAATGTTAATGAGCAACATTGGGCAGAAGGGACTTATGCTTTAAAAGGAAGGAATTCTGAAGATTTTAATGGCGATAATGATAGCTATGTTACTTTAAGATTAACTTTAAATAACAGTTCTCTTTTTGAACAAGTTGATGGCGAAGGCGTGTTAAAGATCACTAAATTCGATCGAGAAGAACGTATCGTAGAAGGGGAGTTTTCGTTTAATTATATAACTACAGGTTTTGATACTAATGGAGAGGAAGTTAATACACCAGGAAGCGTTACTAATGGCTCTTTTAGGTATACACTTGACGACCCAGAGTTTGACGTTTTATAATTTTTAAGAGAACTTAAGAAATATAATGTTTAAAAGTCTTCTAACATCAAATTGTTAGAAGACTTTTTACGAGGTAAGTAAGCCTTAGGAATGGGGTGCTGCTTTGTTTCTTGCGCCCAGTAGAGGATTTAAAATCCACCAGCGTAATTAAAATTTGTTTAAAAGGTTTTAAAAAAAATCCCTACATCTAAAATGCAGGGATAAAACTAACTACTTGACCAACCTAATTAATTCATTAAAAGCGTTAGTTTTTAATTGAGAGACTAACTAAAAGAGAACTTAGGGGGCTTACTCTAGCAATATATCTTAACCTTTTGCGCAGTAAAGACTCAAGTTCTTCAATAATTTTATAGCATTTAAATATACAGGTAAAAAACAGCCTAATTTTTAGTAGCGTTACATGACCTACAAAGGCTTACATTTCTCCCAAAATGAACGTAATTCAAGGCCTTTGCAGCCATGTAACTTTTGGTCTTGTTTCAATTACCAACACTTAATTTATAATTACAGGGCCTTACAGGCTCATATACCCGAATGAATATTTATAAGATTAGGGACGTATTCCCAAAGGCCTTAAGCTTACAATTCATTTTATATCTATAATTTTAATTATCTTTACTTTTGACTCTTCAAATATACAAGTAAAAAACAAGTAAAACAAGCAAAAAACAAGTTTTATTAATTAAACAGCGTAGTAGTGTGAATAGTTTTAAAGCAATTTTAAGAAAATTTATAGCAGATAATGAGATTAGTCAAGAGGTGATATCGCTTCAAATAGGCGACTCACAACAAGCTATTAGTGACTTCTTAAAAAAGGACAGCAAGCCACAAGAGAAAACACGGCAAAAATACTTGGAACATTTAAAAGGATTCAAGGCCTACTACAATACAAATAAATTACAAGTAAATATTAATACGTCTTCTAAGAAGAGCACTACAGGCAAATTATCTGAGGCGCATAAACAAATCATCAGCCAAGCATTTCTAATGCACGAAGCCGAGGTAAAAGAAATATTTATTGTAAAAAAGGTGATTTCGGCAGAGCGCTTGGATGCAGAAAATGCCATTTTGAGAGAAATTAATAGTGTAGATAAAAAAGAATAGTGTTTCCATAAAAAGCGTGGTACGATGTCCTTTCATAGCTTGATTTACGGTGTGACTTTCTAGTTCTTCACTTTAGAAGTTCTAATTTCTTAAGATTTAATGTTTAGTCCCAGAGCTAGGCGCAATTCATTATTGGTTTGCTTATAAGCTTTTAGCTTTAAATCCAAATGTTCTAAACGGCGTATTTGCAATGCGATTTTGCG
This sequence comes from uncultured Hyunsoonleella sp., assembly GCA_964562415.1. Classification (GTDB taxonomy): domain Bacteria; phylum Bacteroidota; class Bacteroidia; order Flavobacteriales; family Flavobacteriaceae; genus Jejuia. Next base: position 2,288 of record CAZLTR010000302.1, read on the forward strand.
CAATGCCTTTCGTACTTGAGCCACATCTTCTTTGTTATTTGATTGCGCTGCATATTCATTAATCAGCTCTTCTAAAGCGTTTAAGGTATCTTGAAAACCCAAAGTACCAACGCGGTAATCTGCTATTAAGGTATTCAAATGCGTTTGCAGTACTTCTATCATGATTATTTAACTATAGTGTGGTTAATTTCATCTATAAACCCTAAGGCGGTATCGATAAATGCTTTTGATGCTTCGCGTTCTTGCAATTGCTTTTGTTTTGCTCTAAACTGTAATCTAAATACAAGTACAATAAGAACCGAAAACACAACAGAGGTAACGATAAATGCAATTTCATACATATAATCGGGAAAAGGATCGTCCTTAGTGATAAAGACATAAAGTAAATAGTACACTGCCACTGAGCAAAAGCCTCCACCAATGATATTACCTACCGTCCTAAATCGTTTATTACTATCGGTAATTCTATTTACAACTAGCAATAAAAATACTGCACAGCCAAAAAGAGCAAAATGTACACCAAAAGTATATAAAAAGGAACGCATTGAAGAAAAACCAAGTACACCATCGTTAGCCCCTTCTTTATAAAAAATGTGCCAAAAGGGTGCGGTAACGCAAACAAAAGACAGTAGAGCTATGATAACCATTTCTAAGGTATCGAATAGCAATACTGCCTTTATAGGAACGTTTTGTAATCCTTGATTAGTCTTGCTATCTGTCTCTTGGATTTTCAATTCGCTTTTTATTAATCTGTTTTGGGTTTTCTTCATCTAATTCTTGTTTGGTACAAGACATTGCTATGCCTGCTAATACCATTACTAAAACCAATAGTGTTTTAATACTTTTCATCTTTTATATTTTAAGGTTACTAATTGAAACGCTTAAAAATAAAAAATGAAGGCGCGGCTTTTAAAGGTATTACATTCGTTTTGCTAAAAACTTATGAACATAAATTCTTACTTATACATTAAACTGCTTCTTTTGGGAGAAATGGCATGTTTTAATCTGCGCCAAATTTATTAAATAAATTTTAAAAGTAAGTGTTTACATATGTCATCTTTTGGATATTATCACAAAACACAATTTTAGCTTTACGGATAAACCGTAGTGGTAATTGTGGTGTTGCCTCAATAAAGTAGCTTTTTTGGTAATTATATGACCTACATTTCGAAGTTTAAAACCAAGGCTATAAGCAACTTTGTATTTAAACAAAAAAGAGCTTATTTTATTTCTTGTTGATTACTCGATACGGCACTCGGCAAAGAGGTAGCACTAGCTAACCCAATAAGCGAAAACGCTTTAATTCTAACTTACCTGCCTCGGCTGTTACCAGGGCGGTTTTTAATTTTTGAAAGGTCAATTTGATTAATTTGCTCATCTTCTAATTCTGTTTCGGTACAAGATGT
>CAZLTR010000303.1:0-3684 GCA_964562415.1 uncultured Hyunsoonleella sp.
TCTTTTTCATTCAATTTTTGTCTTTTTCTTAGTCCATAGCACTGCTATGAACTTCAAAAAAGACTTCAATTGACCAAAAAATCTAGAATTTTCGCTAGAATCAAAAAAGTTTAAATCACTTCAATATGAAAAACGAAGCGCTCATTATGAATACATTACGATACCTATTTGAAAATGAAATAACAGATTTATACACCGCCGAAAAACAATTATTAGAAGCGATGCCAAACGTGCTAAATGCCGTAATGGATTTAGAGTTAAAAAAAGGGCTTAAAACGCTTTTACATAAACAACGTCACCATTTTCAAAGTTTAAAACATATCTGTAGCAGATTAGAAATAAAACATAATACGCCTGTTTGTGCGCCTGTAAAACGCTTTCTCAAAGATTTTAATAGCAATTCGGCTAAATCTTTGAGCAGTCCGTTTAGAGAAATTCTGTTGCTACAACATATGCAGCAGGTACAGTTTTATAAGTTTTCACGATATAGCACAGCAACACGATTTGCCAAAACATTAGGATACACCGAAACAGCAGAACTGCTTCAAACACTGCTCAATCATGAGTCTTACATCGATACTAGATTAAATGATTTTGTTATAAAGCGCGTGTTTGAGAAAGTGACATGTTAATTTTAGACTTGATAAAATAAAAGCCATTACTTTTTTAAGACACCTATTTAAATCGTTATAACGCTTTTGAGGTCACCTTTTTTGTTTTTGCATTAAAAAGCACTTTAAAAAAGAAGTAAATTCAATATAAGATTAAAAGCATACACTAGTGAATTACATATCCTATTTGGGTGAAGATGACTATGAAACATAAAATAATACCAGAGTACATAAAGTATGAAGCCCAAACGGCTTTATCTTTTTATCCAGAATTAAAAGAAGTTCCTATAGAATTTAGGCTAACCAAAAAAATGAATGCATCAGTAATGAAAGCGCAACCTAAATTTTTAAGTCTGTTTAGGCCTAGAAACAAACGGGAATATATTATTTTGATAAGCAGGCATTTTGACATTCAAAAAATGGAATTACATACCAGTTATATTCCTAGAAATGTATTGATAGGTTGGCTTGGGCATGAGTTGGGACATATTATGGATTACAGCACAAGAAGTAGTCTTAATTTGATTGGTTTTGGATTAAAATATGTGCTTTTCAATTCATTTGTTCGGAAAGCAGAGCAAACTGCAGATAGGTATGCTATTAGGCATAACATGAAAGATTATATTTTAGAAACTAAAAATTACATCTTAAATCATACAGAATTATCAGAGCGGTATAAAGAAAAAATAAAACGTTTATATGTCTCACCAGAACAAGTTTTAGAATTTGTAAATGAAGATGTGAAAACATCTCAAAACGTTTTTATGTAATTACTTAACTAATAGAACACACACATGTCGGTAAAAGGAACACTTATAAAAGGCGCCATTCATCTTAAAGAACACTTAACGCCCACTGTAAACCCTATTGAAGCACAAAAAGCGGTGCTTGAAAATTTGTTAAAGACAGCAAAGGATACCGCTTTTGGAAGGTTTTATAATTTTGAACATATTCTTGCAAGTAAAGATCAAGCTGAAGCATTTGCGAACCAGATTCCGTATTTTAACTACACTAAACTAAAGGAAGAATGGTGGTGTAAAGTTATAAATGGCGAAGCAAATATAACTTGGCCAGGTCGTCCAGATTATTTCGCTTTAAGTTCTGGAACCACAGGAAAAAAAAGCAAGCGTATACCTGTAACAGATGCCATGATAAACGCCATTAGAAAAGCGGGTGTTAAACAAGTAGAAGCCTTGTCTAATTTCGATTTACCCGCATCTTTTTTTGAGAATGAAATAATGATGCTGGGCAGTTCTACGAATTTAAATGAACACAATGGTAATTTAGAAGGAGAGATAAGTGGTATAAGCGCAAGTAACATTCCTTTTTGGTTTGAAGGCTATTACAAACCAGGTAAGGACATTGCCAAAATAGACGATTGGGATGAACGTGTTTTGGAAATAGCAAAACAGGCAAAAAATTTCGACATCGGAGCGCTTAGTGGGATACCCTCGTGGATGGAATTAATGCTAAAAAAAGTAATTACTTATAATAATTTAAAGACCATTCATGATATATGGCCTAATTTAAAAGTGTATGCCTCTGGTGGTGTTGCCTTTGCACCTTACGAAAAAAGTTTTAATACGCTTTTAGCACATCCCATAACTGTTATTGATACCTATTTAGCATCTGAAGGGTTTTTGGCTTTTCAGGAACGACCAGAGACCGATGCCATGCGACTGGTAACCGATAATGGGGTTTATTTCGAATTTGTTCCGTTTCAACCAGAATACATTAATGAAGATGGCGCTTTAAAACAAGATGCGCCTTCGGTAGGTCTTGATGAAGTGGTATTACACCAAGATTATGTTTTACTTATAAGTACCGTAGCAGGCGCATGGCGTTATGTTATTGGTGATACTATAGAATTTACCAATGTAGAACGTGCAGAAATTAAAATAACAGGACGCACCAAGTTTTTCTTAAATGTGGTAGGATCACAACTTTCTGTTCATAAAATGAATGCCGCTTTACTAGATATGGAACGTATATTCAATATAGAAATACCAGAGTTTACCTTAGCGGCGGTTAAAATAGATGGTGATTTTTACCATCATTGGTATCTAGGAACCGAAACCAGAGTTGGAGAAAAAGAACTCGCAAGTCGCTTAGATGCGCTTTTGCAAGAGGCTAACAAGAATTATAAAGTTGCGAGACAAAAAGCATTAAAAGGGGTTAAGGTAAATATCGTAGCTCCAAAAGTTTTTTCAGAATGGAAAGGGCATCAAAAGAAAAAAGGCGGGCAAGTAAAAATGGAACGCGTTATGAGTGAAGACAGATTTAAAGCTTGGAAAGCATTTGTAGCGCATACACATAAAACATAAAATCAATACCAATACATTTAAAAATGAAACAAAACCCAACAGCAACACTAATTTGTATTCCAGATATTAGTGGATTTACCGAATTTATGAGTGCAACAGATATTGAACTAAGCTCTAAAATTATTCCTGCACTTTTAAATAAAGTAATCTATGCCAATACAATAGGCTTAAAAGTGTCTGAAATAGAAGGCGATGCTATTTTGTTTTATAAATCAGACGGTCTGCCAGAATTTAAAGCGTTGATTGAACAATGCAGGTTGTTTTACACAGAGTTTTACAAGCAATTAATGCTATTAGATAGTATTTATAAGTACAAAGCCAAGGGAATTGAAATACCAGAGGTTTTAGGCTTGAAAATAATTTTACATTTTGGAGAAAAAATAAGTGCAGTACAAATAGGGAAAACGATAAAACTAATGGGAGAGGATGTCATTACAGCCCACCGTCTTTTAAAAAACAAGGTACCTTTTGAAGAATACATTCTACTATCTGAAGCGCTTTTGGAGCAGTATGACGAAAAAACATTAAAACAGAGTTTTAAATGGGGGCGATTGCATCAAAAGGACACGTCTTTCAAGCATATAGGTGATATCAGTTACAGTTACATTAACTTAGAACCATTGCAAAACCTTTAGTATTAAGCATAAGTTGAAGCCTCATGTTACACAAATTAGTTTATAGTTTTAATCGTTGTGATTGGCGCTCTACTTTTTTTCGTGTATGTTTTATCATATTCTGTTTTTTTATTT
>CAZLTR010000304.1:0-3663 GCA_964562415.1 uncultured Hyunsoonleella sp.
TTAAAGCTGTTCTTGAGGAGGTTTAGGGTTTACCTTCTTTACACTTTTTAAAATAAAGACATTGTTGGGTAGTGTAATTGTTTCTTTGTCTGCAGTTTCTAAAGTGATAAAGAAAAGGCCTATATTGATGATCTTACCTTCAATCGCATAATCTTTTCCTTCTAATATAATGATGGCATCATTTAATTTTACAGAGTGGTTAAAGAACAATATAATACCAGAAGTAATGTTAGATAATAACGACCATTGTGCCACAAAAGCAACTCCTATAATGGTGAAAACAGAGCCTATTAAAACGGCCAAATCAGATTGTTTAACGCCCCATATTAAGAGCAGTACTATTATACTCACTAAGGTAAGTATAGCATTAATTACTCTTCTAATGATTCTACCACGAGATTCCTGAATGAATTTTTCTAGTAGTGTTTTGTTAACAAGCTTAAGAATTAAAGTTTTTGTTGTAATATAGGCAATGATAATCACAACCGATTGAATTAGTTTTAGAATGTCGTCGTTCATATTTTAAATTTTAAGGTGCGCTTAAGGCTTGCTTTATATTGTGTTTAAGACGCATTCAATTCGTGATATTCTAACCAGTTTATTTCCTTGGGTAAATTGTGCGTGTTGAATTCTAAATGTATGACGCGTCTTCTTTTACCATTTGTGGTTTTATTAGACGCATGCAAAAGCAATGGTTTCATAAGCATAGCACTTCCTTTTTTAACAGCACAAATAGTGGGGTTATCAATAGACCAATTGGGAGCGTCACTTCGCATGATACCATTTTGGTGAGACTTAGGTATTACTTTTAGTGCGCCATTGGCTTCGTCTGTATCATCTAAATGTATACGTATAGTAATTGTATCTTGTAAAATATACAAAGGCGGTTGTACACCAGTTTGTCCTTTTTTAAAGGTCCAGTTGGCATAATCATGCAAATCTGCTTTATTCGTAACAGAAATACTCAGGTCTTGGTGAAAAGGAACGAACCAATTAGATGCGGCAGGTTTGTCAAAATAGATGGCTTTGCTAAGAAAGATATGAGACTTGCTAAGTGTATGCAGCAATTTTATGAGCTGTTTTGTAAATAGTAACTCTGCTAATTGGGGAATTGTTTTTAGGAGTTGCCTAATGGCAAACACATCTTTAGTGTTTGAAGATGAATTTCCATAATGTTTGCACTGGTCAATGCATTTTAGAATCGTTTCAATCTCTTTTTTAGAATAGAGATTTGGGTAGAGAGCATAACCGTATTTATTGAGTTTAGAATTGCATGTCATAGCTTTAGTCGTATTTACGATGTAAGGGTCTACTCTACATATCGCTTCAATCCTTATTTAAGAGTTATGCCTGTTTTTAGGTGGTACATATTCTTTGTGAGATGCACTAATAAGTATATTGAGCTCTTTAAATTCCTCGGTACTAAGTGTTCTGTGTTTACCTAGGGGTATGTCTAGGTTAATATTCATAATTCGAATGCGTTTTAGGGTTTGGACCTCATAACCTAAATAGCTGCACATGCGGCGAATTTGCCGATTTAAACCTTGGGTTAAAATAATTTTAAAGGTAAGCGGATTTACTTTGGTAACCTTACATTTTTTAGTCGTTTGCTTTAACTCCTCTAAATAAATACCCCCAGCCATACGATTGATAAATGTTTGAGAGATAGGTTTATCTACAGTAACAACATATTCTTTTTCATGGTTGTTACTGGCACGCAAAATTTTATTGACAATATCGCCATCGTCGGTTAAAAGAATTAAACCTTCACTGGGCTTATCTAGGCGGCCAATAGGAAAAATGCGTTTAGGATAATTGATGAAATCGATAATATTATCTTTTTCAACAGCAGTATCTGTGGTACAAACAATGCCCACAGGTTTATGAAAGGCTAGATAAACAAAATCTCTTTTGGAGTTTTCTATAGCTACTCCATCTACGGCTACTTGGTCGTTGGGGGCTACTTTAGTGCCCATTTCTGGAATACTTCCATTTATGGTTACACGGCCAGCAGCTATAAGTTTATCTGCTTCGCGACGCGAGCAATAGCCTACTTCACTTAAAAATTTATTAATACGTTTCAATACAATGTCTCCCATAGCGCAAAAATACAAACTTAAGCGCTTAAAAAGTCAAGAATATGCTCATAAACCAAATCTGTTTTTAAGCCATGCCCATAACCTTTTGTACGAATAAATGTGGTGTTTTTAAACGCTTTATGAATGGCGGTACCATCTTTAAAAGGAATGATGCGGTCTTTTTTATCGTGAATGATAAGCCCTTTAAGTTCTAAATCATTGCAAAACCGCGCTGTTGAGAACTGCTCTGGGCTGCTATTAAATTTTTGTAGTATAAATGCTCTAATCGCAGTTTTAACCCGTTTTGAAAACCCCATTAGCGTTTCATACTGGTTTAAAATATCTGAAAATTTATCTGGAGCACCTAGAAGAATAACTTTATTTAAGCTGGCAATGTTATGGTTTTTAGTTGTAAAAATAGTAGCCATACCGCCTACAGAATGTCCAATAATGGTATCGGGTTTAAAATGTTGAGCCACTTCGTTAATGCACTTAGAGTACAAAACCGCATTGAATTCTTTGCCTGTGCTAGCGCCATGGGCAGGGGCATCTAAAGCAACGATAGTATAGTTTTTTGCTTGTAAACGACTCACTAAATCTTTCCACCTGTAACTATTGCTTTCCCAACCGTGAGCTAATAGGATTGTTTTTCCAGAGCCTTCCCAATAATAAGTGTTAATAGATAGATCCTCGCAGCGGAAGCGTTGTTGTTGGGCTGTTTTAAGAAAATCTATTTCTAGCGCTTGTAAGCGTCCTTTTCTAGGCTTAGAAAACAGCTGCATGGCCAGTTTTCCAGAATAGCTATGAAAAGGATATGCTAAACCATTTATAGTTGCACCTATGAGTTTAGGGATGTAGGATTTCATTTTAGGCTTCTCTATTTACTAAATCCATAGAAAAAGCAGGGGTACATATAGCGATGTACTCGCACGGCTCATCAAATGGATTGCTATACTGCACACGGGTGTTTCTCTCTATTTTAATAGAATTGCCTGCTTCTAAAACCACAAGTTCACCCGCAATGTTGAATTGTTTTTTTCCTTTAATTATAAACGTGTACTCATCGAATTTTGGAGTTTGAAAGGGTTCGCTCCAACCAGGAGGCGCTACCATATGTGCCATGCTTATGTTGGCATTGCCATCTGTAGCAGTACCAAAATGTTCTTTAATAATTTTACCATCAGTAGTAGGAACTACAAAAGGTGAACGTTGTATGGTGAAGTTTTTTTTCATTTTAATCTTTAAAAGGTCTGCGTTTTATCATGCCGCCTTTAATGTCTTTTACAATGCCCATAATTAAAAAGGCTTTGCGGTCTATTTTATCAATTTCGGTTTTTAATCGCGGCAGTTCCAAACGGGTAACAACAGTGTAAATAATATCTCTTGGTTTGTCGTTTATACTGTGTCCATAGCCTCCTTTACCAGCATAAATTGTACAAGCACGACCAAGTTTTTTGGTGAGCATGGTTTTAATGTCATCGTTAGCTTCAGATATAATGGTTAGCCCCACATATTCTTCAACCCCATCAACAACAAAATCTACAGTTTTGGCAGCAGCCAAGTAGGTAAGAATAGCGTATAGTGC
>CAZLTR010000305.1:0-3580 GCA_964562415.1 uncultured Hyunsoonleella sp.
ATATAAGATGCCCACTGTTAAATTAACAGACAATGCCGTACAGTCTTTAATTAAACACCGATGGAGTGGCAATATTAGACAGCTGCGTAATGTCGCCGAACAAATTTCTGTATTGGAGCAAAATCGTACAATTTCTTCTGAAGTTTTAAAAAGTTATTTACCCGCTAAAGGCACCAGAAACCTCCCTGCCATTGTAAAATCTTCTAAGAGTGAAAGTGATTTTAGTAGCGAACGTGAAATTCTTTACAAGGTTCTTTTCGATATGAAAAGTGATCTAAACGATTTAAAGAAACTCACTATGGAATTGATGAAAAATGGCAATTCTAAAGATGTCGAAAAAGAAAACGAACATCTTATTCAAAAAATTTATGGGGATTCTGATAATGACAACATTGCTAATGATTTTACGTTTGAGGAAGAGGCCATTGTTGAAAACCCTGAAGTACTTTCTATACCCGAACACATCAACACAACACCTACAGACGATAAATACCATTTTGCAGAAGAAATTGAAGAGGAAGAGACCTTATCCTTACATGATAAAGAATTAGAGTTAATTAAAAAATCTCTAGAACGTCACAAAGGCAAACGCAAATTAGCCGCCTCAGAACTAGGTATTAGTGAGCGTACCCTTTACAGAAAAATTAAACAATATGATTTATAATAAACAACACTTGCGCCGTTATTACTGTACTTATGACATACATTAAATACATTACCACTTTACTCGTTTGCTTTACAGTTGTAAGCTGCGGTATTTATTCCTTTACAGGCGCTTCTATATCGCCAGACACCAAAACATTTCAAGTGAATCGTTTTGAAAACAATGCCTTGTTAGTAGAACCAGGTTTAGAGCTTACCTTTAGAAATAGTATGATTGAAATTTTGGAGAACCAAACCAATCTTAATAATGTAAATTCTAATGGAGACATACTCTATGAAGGTGAAATCACAGAGTACCGTATTTCTCCAACGACAGCAACTTCTGAAAACACAGCGGCCCAAAACAGGCTCACTATTAGTGTAAAAATTCACTTTTTTGACAAAAATGATCCTGATGCCGAGTTTGACCAAACCTTTTCTTTTTTTAGCGATTATGATGGTGCAGCCCAACTTACAGGTGCTGTAAGAGACAATGCTATAGAAGAAATTTTCGAACGCATCACACAAGATATATTTAATGCCTCTTTGGCCAAATGGTAATACTACTTTGAACAGTCACGACTTTACATCGCTTTTACAACATCCGCAAGGCATCAATGCGCAAAAAACGGATGCTTTAGCCTCTGTTATTAAAACATATCCTTATTTTCAAGCAGCAAAAGCATTACACCTAAAAGGATTAAGACAACAAGAAAGCAGTGTCTACAACAAACATCTCAAAATCACAGCTGCTTATACAACCGACCGTAGTATTTTATTCGATTTTATAACTTCAGATGTTTTTATACAAAATGAAATCTCCAAGGCTATAAAACAAAACAGCGCGCATTTAAATGATATTGATGTTACGGTAAGTGACATTTCTGTGAATAAAAAGCAAACTATAGACGATACTTTAAAACAACACATTAAAGATACAACTGGAGTTTTAGACCCAGAGCTATTCCAACCTAAATTAAAAGAACCCAAAACTTCTATAGCACCTGTTCCTAACGAAACGCAAAATCTTGAACACAACACAAGTAACAAAGACAGTACTGAAACGCAAGAAACCGCTGCTACTATTCTTAATCTTGGAAAGCCTCTAACATTTCAAAAACAAGAAACCCATTCCTTTAATGAATGGTTAAAACTAACACGGGTGCAACCCGTAAAACGCAATCCTGATGCCCCATCCACTTCCCCAATTGCAACTAAAGTTGTCGAAAAAAGCAAGCACGACGAAATTATAGACAAATTTATCGCGCAAAACCCAAGAATTAAACCTGTTAAATCGACGGTTCAAAAAGGAAATTTAACGCAAACAAATCTAAGCGTTCAAGAAGGTTTAATGACCGAAACATTGGCACGCATCTTTGTAGAGCAAAAAAATTACAAAAAAGCAATTCAGTCCTATAAGATATTAAGTTTGAAATATCCAGAAAAAAGTAGTTTCTTTGCAAACCAAATTAAAGCAGTAGAACAATTACAAGAACAAAATAAATAAAATAATGGGTACGTTTACAATATTTTTAGTCCTTATCGTAGTTGTAGCATTCTTACTAATAGTAGTAGTAATGGTACAAAACCCAAAAGGAGGCGGATTATCTTCATCATTTGGTGGCGGTGGTACGCAACAATTAGGTGGTGTGAAAAAAACCACCGATTTTTTAGACCGTAGTACATGGACTTTAGCCACTTTGCTTTTAGTGCTAATTCTAATTTCTAATGTCGCTATAAATCGCGGCGGTGCTAACGAATCTAAAGCCTTTGATGAAAATGCAGATACAGCGCAGCCATTGCCTGCTGCTACTCCAAATGCGCAGCCTTTACCCGCTGCTGAACCTGCAAAAAACGCAGAATAAGGGATTTTATTCTACGACATTATACCGTACAAATGCCATCTTTTTAAGTTGGCATTTTTTTTGGCTGAAAGTTTGTCAGTTTAAATGTCATGGCACATTTTTAGCTTACCCTCTAATCATTACTTAACAACATAATATATTAAAACATACACAAAAATGGGATTAAACATTAAACCGTTAGCGGATAGAGTTCTTGTAGAGCCTGCTGCAGCCGAAACAAAAACAGCTTCTGGAATTATCATTCCTGATAATGCCAAAGAAAAACCTCAAAAAGGAACTGTTGTTGCTGCTGGACCTGGTACTAAAGACGCACCTATTACAGTTAAGGTAGGTGACACTGTTTTATATGGCAAATATGCTGGTACAGAATTAAAATTAGAGGGTAACGATTACCTAATTATGCGCGAAAGTGACATCTTAGCAATTATCTAAACAACAACTCACTGTTAAACACAAAAAACATCACACAACACACCAATAACACATTAAAGTTGGTATAAAGTATTATAAAAAATGGCAAAAGATATAAAATTTGATATTGAATCACGCGACGGATTAAAACGCGGTGTAGATGCATTAGCAAATGCAGTAAAAGTAACTTTAGGCCCTAAAGGTCGTAATGTTATTATTAGTAAGAGTTTTGGAGCACCTCATGTCACTAAAGATGGGGTTTCTGTAGCTAAAGAAATAGAATTAGAAGACGCGCACGAAAACATGGGAGCGCAAATGGTAAAAGAGGTGGCTTCTAAAACTAACGACTTAGCGGGAGATGGTACAACTACCGCAACAGTATTAGCACAGGCTATCGTTAAAGAAGGTTTAAAAAATGTAGCATCTGGTGCTAACCCAATGGATTTAAAGCGCGGTATCGATAAGGCTGTAGAGGCTATTACTACCGATCTTGAAAAACAAGCCCAAAAAGTTGGTAATTCTTCAGAAAAAATAAAGCAAGTTGCTGCTATATCTGCAAATAATGACGATACAATTGGCGAATTAATTGCTCAAGCTTTTGAAAAAGTTGGTAAAGAAGGCGTTATTACTGTTGAAGAAGCTAAAGGTATGGAAACCTATGT
>CAZLTR010000306.1:0-3546 GCA_964562415.1 uncultured Hyunsoonleella sp.
AGTCCAAAGGGATAGTAATTATTCTCCTCTACAATTTCACTGTCTTGTGGGTTGTTTACCTTACGAATGCTTAAATTATCATACCAAATATTGGTGGTGAATGCCCCCCCATTGTACATCCCTACACGCAAATTGATTCGATCTATGTTTGCAGGCACCGTAACACGTTTCTCGATATAAACCCATTTCTTTTTTGTAGAAACCCAATCTGAGCCTTCCACTAATGTGTAATACTCCGTTTCATTAGCTTCATTCATAAATAACATTAAGCGTGCCGATGATTGATAAGAAGGCCCCGCACTCTCGGCATAAAACCACCCAGAGAAAATATACTCTGTTGGACTATCATGCTGTATTGCTACCCATGTATTAGAATGCGCATAAATACTGCTATTAGTGTTTCTACTTAGCGTAATAGATCTGCCATTAGATAAGCTATGTGTTGTACTAGGATGTGCTGTGCTACCAGATTTTGCTCCTGTACTATTCCAACCACTGCTTGTCGCATCAATACCATCATAAAATACAGGGCTACTCGCGCCCTTTATAATGCCATCGCCATTAGCGTCTTTATAACTCAATCTCACATTACCCAAATGGTCTTTGTATTGGTACACATAAGCGTTTCCGTTTTCGGTATCTACATAACCTTCGGGGTGACTAAAGAATTTTAAAGTATTATTTTCATAAATATAATTACCAGCATAACTTGTAGTAGTTCCTGTACTCACTTCTTTTTTAAGCTTCATTCCTGTAGCATCGTAAGTATAAGAAATTGTGCCCGTGTTAGCGTTCCCATCATTAATACTTACTGTTTTGGGTAAGTTTAAATGGTTATAGGTAATTGCGCTTATGCCTTTGTTTTTATCGACGATCATATTGCCATTTGCATCGTAAAGATAATCATTCCCTTCGGTATTTCCATCTTTAAAGCCTTCTGCTCCATTGGCATTGGTTACTTTGTCTGTTACACTTAAAAGCTGATTCCCATCATAACTGTAAGTCAAATTATCCATTAGTGTACCATAGCTGGTATTACTAGGATTTTCCATATAACGGCTAAGCCCTTTTATATTGCCATTACGATCATACCCCAAAATAGAAGTACGGTATTTGCTGGAGTATGTCATGTTTTCATAAAACTTTGCAGACCGTAGTCGGTTTAAAGCATCGTAAGTGTAGTCATACATTCTTAAAGCCGATGAGTTATTGTCCGTTTTCCAATAGCTGCGTTTAATATTGCCATTGTATAGGCCTTTACTTGCAACAACACCCATATCGTCATTATAATCGATACCAAAGCCAAATAAAGCTGTACCAGCGTTTAATGCTTTTGGATCGTTGATGTGCTTTAACCAACCCCTAATATTATATGCATAATCGATGGTTTGCAATCTATTGGAATTGGTATTTGCTCCTCCTACACGTTTTTGGTCTAACTGCCCTAAAGCATCATAATGATTCTCGGCAATCACCTCGGTACGACTCCCAATACGCTGTTCTTGTTTAACCAAACGTTGCATATGGTCGTATTCAAAACTATCAAATATTACAATATCGTCTTTGCCTTCTTTTTTATGTGTGGTTTTAGTTTCTAATACATTACCTGTAAAATCGAGATGACTTTCTACAATATCTATGGTTTTTAGATAAGGGTTGGCACTGTAAACATATATAGGTCTGCCCTTAACATCATAATAGGTTACCGTAGTAATCCAATGGTTGGTCTCTAATACCTTGACTTTACTTACGGTGGCTAAGCCTTTTACATTTGTTGTAGAGGTTACTCCATAACTCGTCGTTATGGTCGCTTCTAGACCATCGGGTAAATCGACATTATAATTGTCGTAATAATTGATAGTATAGATACCGCTTACTCCTGTAGGAATTGCTGTTTTAGAATAATATATAGGGGTTCCTGCTACGGTTTGCCTGTTTACTCTTACTTCCCACTGCGTATAATTTGTATTGGTAATGGCTAGATTCTGCAAAAACGCACGGTCATTACCATTTATAGTATAACCTGTATAGGCCACACGCCCAAAGGCGTCATACTTAGTAAATAACCATCTGTCTTTCGTTTTAAGATTGGCATCTTGAGTGAGTACAGGTTGATCTAATTTATTGTATACAATGTATTCTTTTGCTTTACCAGGTAACTTTTTTTCGATAAGTCTATTTTTATAATCATATACATACTGATAGGCCAGTTTATCTAAATTAGCTTGAGATATGTGTGCGTTTAAAGATGGCGTGTCGTAATTAGAAATATCCTTTACAATAGAAAACTCCCCTGTTGAATTGACACTAACTCCATTCGCATTAAAATACAAATAACCATCTTGTACGTAAGCATTACCCAATGTTTGGGTTGTTCTTGTTGTATAATTGTAAAAGTTTATGGTTCCTAAATCCATATTAGGGAGCTGGGGAGAAAGGTCCAAATCGATAATTCTTCCTGTCTTTAAAGGGCTATTGTTAATGGCATTCGTACTAAAATTAAAATACATGGTCTGGTTCGAATATTCTGCTTCAAAATACACATTAGAAGGATTGCCATTGGCATAAAGGGAGAGAGGGTTCCCACCGTTATCGTATGTTTTATAAAAATGCTCATAGGCTTGCACCAATTTTTTATAGGTAAACACTTGGGGTGGCAGTACAAAAGTTAGGTTGCCGTAAGAGTCATAGACATAATAAGTGTCATTCCACTTATTATGATTAAATGTACGTTTAAGGATGACACGACCTTGTTTGTCTTTGTATTCTTCTGTACTATGGCTTTGGCTATTTGCGTTCCAATTCTCATCTCTTGTAATGGTTTTATAGAGTGTGTTGGGCAAGTACACATCATAGTCGACCAACTGCGGGGTTGCCCCCGATAAATCTACTCCAAACTTACGTACATAGTCGCTAATTTGATTTGCTCCCTGTGCAAATTTTATGGTATGGTCCTCATCATTATCTGCATTAGTATCATTTTCATTAAGCTTCCATGCTTCCCCTGGTGCGGCTTGCTCTAAAACTCTATTTAAGGGTGAGGCTTCAAAATGTGTCTGCGCATAAGGGTTTGCCGTATGTTCGTATTTTGGTGTATTGTAAAAACTGTGTGTTGCAGACAAGGCATTGTTTTGGTATTGCCCACAGGTACTGGACACGGCATAAGGCAAATAGGTTTTCTCTTCTCTTCCATAGGCATCATATGCGATATGTGTGACAATATCTTCGCCTGCTCCTCCTGCTCGTATGGCGATATTTTGCTTAGGGCGTCCTAATCCGTCAAAATAAACTACAGATTCGATAAGGTCTTCTTCTAATGCCTCTTCTATAGCGCTTGTCGCTACTTTTGGGGTAACGTTATGCACGTAATTTTCATTGCTCAATATTTGGCAACCTATAGGGAGAGGGCAGCCGTTATTTTCTAAAGGACCAAATTCATCAGGACACAAATCATCACTATTTCCAACATAACCTGGGCTTGGACTACAGCCTACTTCTGTATCATTAGGGTCGCCCAAATCATCGCCATCGCCATCGCGATACCAG
>CAZLTR010000307.1:0-3500 GCA_964562415.1 uncultured Hyunsoonleella sp.
ATTTTTATTAACATCTTCATTAGCGCCACTAATTAATTTATCTTATGGTAAAATGGCAAAAATGGCATTTCCTTATACGATTGTTTTAGGAGGAATGGGATTAGTCGGAATTTTATTCTTTTTATAATTTAATTCTTAAATTGCCGTTATTCAATCATTATAACTAACTATATGTTAAACATACTCATACAAACAGCTCAAGAAAGTCCTGAGTTAGAAGAAGGTGCACCAGTAGAAAAAACACTTTCTATCATAGAATTGATAAGTAGTGGAGGCTTAGCTGGACAGGTAATTATTGCGATTTTATTTTTACTACTGGTAATGGCTGTATACATTTATTTTGAACGTTTATTTGCGATTAAAGCAGCATCGCAAGTCGATGCTAACTTTATGAATCAAATTAAAGATCATGTAAGCCATGGTAAAATTGATGCCGCTCAAATGTTATGCGCACAGACTAATTCTCCAGTGTCTCGCTTAATAGGAAAGGGCATTACCAGAATAGGAAAACCCTTAGCAGATATTAATACCGCTATTGAGAATGCAGGACGTTTAGAGGTGTATGGTTTAGAAAAAAATGTGAGCGTTTTAGCAACCATATCTGGGGCAGCGCCAATGATTGGGTTTTTAGGAACGGTTATAGGAATGATTTTATCCATTTTTGAAATAGCTAATTCTGGTGGACAAATAGATATTAAATTGTTAGCCGATGGTCTTTATACAGCAATGACAACCACTGTGGCAGGTTTAATTGTAGGTATTGTGGGGTATATCGCTTATAATCATTTGGTTGTAAAAACAGATAAAGTCGTATATCAAATGGAAGCTAATTCTTTAGAGTTTTTAGACCATTTAAATGAACCTGTATGAATTTAAGAGGACGAAATAAAGTGACACCAGAATTCAATATGTCGTCAATGACAGATATTGTATTCTTGTTACTTATCTTTTTTATGCTAGCCTCAACGCTTGTTACTACAAATGCGATAGACATTTTGTTACCTAAAGCCAGCGGAAAGACAGAGAATAAGAAATCGGTTGCTGTTAGCATTAAAAAAAACCTAACGTATTATATAGATCAAAAACGTGTAGGTGTAAGTGTTTTAGAAAGCGAGTTGTTGGCAGCTTTATCTAAAGAAGTGAAGCCAACAATAGTGTTACGTGCCGAAAAATCGGTACCAGTAGAGAATGTCGTTAAGGTTATGGACATTGCCAATAGAAATAAATTTAAAGTTATCTTGGCAGTAAAGCCTAATTAAATAGCGTATACAACTGTAAAATGAAATACTTCGAGACCAAACATGAGCAGAATTCTGCAAAGATAACAGCGTTATTAGCGCTAATTATTTTGCTGCTGTTGTTTGTCGTAGGGCCGCCTTATATGGACCCTCCAGAGGAGTATGGTATCGCTGTTAATTTTGGAACCAGTAATTTTGGGAGTGGTAACGTACAGCCAAAGCAACCTGTAAAGACCGAGCCCAGAGAAATAGAGCAGCCTACAAAGCCAGAAACAGCAGAAAAGGAGTTAGAACCCGAACCAGTTAAAGCGACATCGGCGCAAGAAGAGGTGCTAACAGAAAACAATGCAGAGGCAATTGCGATAAAAAAACAGAAAGCCGCCGAAGCAAAGGCCAAGGCCGAGGCAGATGCTAAGGCTAAAGCAGAAGCAGAACGTATCGCCAAAGAAAAAGCGTTGGAGGCTAAGAAGAAGCGAGAACAGGAAGAAAAGAAGCGTAAGTTAGATGCTTTAATAGGTGGTGTGAGCAAATCTAAAGGCACAACACCAACAGGAGAGGGGAATGATGCCAGGGCTGGCGATAAAGGACAGCTAGATGGTAATCCATATGCTCCAAGTTATTTTGGAGGTAAGGGCTCTGGTAGTGGCGGTGTAGGTTACGGTTTAAATGGTAGAGGGCGCCCATCGTTTAAGCGATTAGAACACAATTGTAATGAATCGGGAATGGTAATTGTAAAAATAGTGGTAAATACTGCAGGTAAAGTTATAGAAGCCATTCCAGGTGTTAAAGGCACTACCAATACAGCAACATGTTTGTTAGAACCTGCTAAAGCAATAGCGTTATCGCATAAGTGGCCTTCAGATGCGAAGGCACCGAGCCGACAAATAGGTTTTGTGAGTGTGAAGTTCAAATTAAGTCAATAAATTTATGACCTACACACACACACTAGATTGGATGTTTTCACAGCTTCCAATGTATCAAAATCAAGGAAAGTCTGCATTTAAAAAAGATTTAAGTAATACACTTCAATTAGCAGCATATCTCGAAAATCCTCAAAATAACTTTAAAACAATTCATATTGGAGGCACCAATGGCAAGGGATCTACAAGCCATATGTTGGCTTCGGTATTGCAAGAAGCTGGTTATAAAGTGGGCTTGTACACCTCACCGCATTTAAAAGATTTTAGAGAACGTATACGTGTTAACGGCAAAAAAGTAAGTCAATTATTTGTGACAGATTTTATTGCTGCACACAAACCATTTTTAGAACAGCAGCAGTTATCTTTTTTTGAGATGACCGTAGGGATGGCTTTTGCTTACTTCTCCCAAGAGAAGGTCGATATTGCTGTAATTGAAGTGGGATTAGGAGGGCGTTTAGACTCAACGAATATTATTACCCCAGAGCTTTCGGTAATTACAAATATAGGTTTAGACCATACGCAATTTTTGGGAGACACATTGGCGCTTATTGCAGGCGAAAAGGCGGGGATTATTAAAAAAGGAATCCCTGTGATTATTGGAGAGACCCATCCTGAAACGCAACCCATTTTTGATAAAACAGCCAAAGCATGTAACGCTACGATTTATTATGCAGATAAGTTGGTAAAACAAACATTCGAATCTGATTTAAAAGGCAGTTATCAGTTTAAAAACATAAAAACCGTTTACCAAAGCATAACGGTATTGCAAACATTAGGCTATACCATTACGCATGCAGATGTAAAACAAGG
Organism: uncultured Hyunsoonleella sp.; assembly: GCA_964562415.1. Lineage (GTDB taxonomy): Bacteria > Bacteroidota > Bacteroidia > Flavobacteriales > Flavobacteriaceae > Jejuia. Next base: position 2,969 of record CAZLTR010000307.1, read on the forward strand.
ATTTTTAAATGTGGTTAAAAACACAGGATTATTAGGACGATGGCAGGTTTTAAACACAATTCCAAAAGTAGTTTGCGATACGGGACATAATAAAGAAGGCTTAACATATGTTATGGAACAGCTAACTAACGAAACGTATAACCAATTGCATATTGTTTTTGGGGTTGTAAAAGATAAAGATATTTCATCAATAGCAGAAGTTTTACCCAAAGACGCCTCATATTATTTCTGTACTCCAAAAATTTCTAGAGGAGAGCAAGCAACGCGATTAAAAGCAGAATTAGAGCCCTATAATTTAAAGGGCATAGCTTATAATTCTGTAAATGAAGCGTATAAAGCGGCGTTAAAAGCAGCGCAATTTAATGACTTTATCTTTATTGGAGGCAGTACTTTTGTCGTTGCAGAAATTATTTAAAAATTTTTTCAAAAAAGTTTTTGCAGATTTAAAAACAAGTGTATATTTGCACACCGATAACAAGGGCGCGTAGCTCAGTTGGTTCAGAGCACTTGGTTTACACCCAAGGGGTCAGGG
>CAZLTR010000308.1:0-3476 GCA_964562415.1 uncultured Hyunsoonleella sp.
TTACGATTGGATGAAGGATTTTTCATTTTTAGAATTTATTAGAGATGTGGGGAAACATATCACTGTAAATTATATGATGGCCAAAGATTCTGTAAAAAACAGAATTTCTTCTGAAGCTTCTGAAGGCATGAGTTTTACCGAGTTTACTTACCAATTGGTACAAGGGTATGATTTTTTACATTTGTTCAAGGCTAAAGCCTGCTCTTTACAAATGGGAGGTAGTGACCAGTGGGGTAATATTACCACAGGAACAGAATTGATTAGACGTATTGCTGGAGGTAAGGGCTATGCGATTACCTGTCCTTTAATTACAAAGTCCGACGGTTCTAAATTTGGAAAGTCAGAAGGTGGTAATGTGTGGTTAGATGCCAAAAGAACATCACCTTACAAGTTTTACCAATACTGGCTAAATTCTAGCGATGCCGATGCAGAAAAGTATATTAAAATTTTCACCTTTTTAGATGAGCCTACAATTAATAGTCTTGTAAAAACTCATAATGAGGCACCTCATTTACGTGTCTTGCAAAAACGCTTGGCCGAAGAAATAACTGTAATGGTACATTCTAAAGCTGCTTTAGAAAACGCTATTAAGGCCAGTACAATTTTATTTGGCAAATCTACAGGAGATGACTTAAAAGGGCTGGACGAGCAAACGTTTTTAGATGTGTTTGAAGGAGTGCAGCAAACAGAGTTGGAAAAGGCAGCTATTGTAGAAGGATTAGACATTATAGCAGCTTTAGCAGAAAAAGGACAGTTCTTGAAATCTAATGGTGAAGCCAGACGCGCTCTTAAAGAAAATTCGATAGCTGTAAATAAGTCTAAGGTGAAAGAAGGATATAGTATTACCGAAGCCGATCTTATCAATGACAAATATGTATTGTTACAACGAGGAAAAAAGAACTATTTCTTACTTATCATAAAGTAATACTATCATTTAGTATTAGATATAATAAAGCCCAATATTTCTATTGGGCTTTTCTAAACTAACCAACTTACTAAAATAATCTTTCTTAATCTTAGCTCTTAATGAGTCGTAACATTATTAAAGGACTTACAAAAGATTTTAAATTATTTTGAAGTTTTTATGTTTACCCAGTTTTTGTCGGCCTTTTCTTGTAGGGCTTTAGGGTCGTTATCTTGCCATAATTTAAGTGTATTGGTACCCCAAGCATTGTAAAATAAATACAGGGTGTCGTTTTTAACTAAAAAAGATTCAGGATTTATACCTATTTTTTCGTTTTTCAAGGCTACAGCATAAGCGCAGTATCCGCCATAAGCAGGGACGTACTTTTCGGGATTTTTTGTAAATGTTTCAAGGTTTTCTTGAGAAACAAACTTATACTTAACCCCATCGAAGGTAGTTGTGTAGGCTTTGTCGCCTTCTAGAGCTTCGTTGTTAAAATAAGCGACAACATCATAGCCATGTGCTATATAGCCTTTTTTAACGTTGTAATCGATGTTTTGGGCAAAAAAAGAGGAAGTGAATGCTAAAAAAGCTATTAGTAATGATTTCATAATTTAAATTTTTTAATAAGTCGTAAAAGATGTGGAGACTTAACACTGCGAGTTTGTTACAGTACCATGAGATTGCAGCCGCGTATGTCGGCCGTGTCAAAACGCCCCATAACCTCAAAAGTCCCGTTGTTATGAACACATCCAAGGTCTTGAGTTGCAATAAAAGCGCAGGAATTATAGTTCGCCAAATCTATAATATTGAGGCCTCCAGTTTTGCTATGAGGTAGAAGCGTTAGTGGGTCTTGTGGGTCTCTAGAAAATACTTTCATCCAAGGTGGCGAGGTAAAACAGCCATCTCCTTTAGAGTATCCTTGGCTTAATAATTCGGTCATCCCATATTCACTGTGTATTTGCGAAACACCAAAGCCCTGTTTTAAACGCTCATGAAGTTCGGCTCTAATTAATTCTTTTTTTTTGCCTTTCATGCCACCAGTTTCCATTACGATGGTATGTTTTAAATGAAACTTGGCATATTCTACTAAATCTAAAAGCGCAAAAGACACCCCTATTAACAACACTTTTTTACCTTGACTGTCTAATGTTATAAGTTTTTTTCTTAAAGCCTCAAGATTGTTGAGGTAAAAACCACTATCTGGTGCTTTTGATTTTTGGATCATATCCTGCACCATGTAAATTAATGAAGAACCGCTACGTTCTAAATACGAAGGCAATAGAGCTAAGATGGTATAGTCCTCGATAGAACCATAAAGGGACTCAAAACCTTTCCTAAAACTTGTTTCGTAAAGACTTAAATTGGAAACATGATGTTGGCTAGGAGTACTGCCTGTAGTGCCAGAGCTTGTAAAAGTGGTAGCAATTTTATGGTGTTTTGTAAGAACTTGATGTGTTTTAAAAAAATGAATAGGCAAAAATGGAATGTCTGTAATGGATTTTACATCACTAGGATGTTTGTAAAGCAGATCGCAAAACGAACGGTATACAGGCGTATTTTCAAATTGAAATTTAAAGACTTGTAATGCTATAGTCTCAAAATCTTGAGCATTAGAAATTTTAAAAATAGAAGCAGTATCCATAGCAATTTAAAAACATTAAAGTAATTAAGAACGGTACAAAAATATGGAAAAAAGGTGTTGTAAGAGAGGAGGTGCTAACTTTATAACGAGAGAAATGATATGTTAAGTTTAAATAGACTTTGGCTGTCTTAGTGCTATTTAAGAATTAACATAAAAATACGAGATGTTTTGAAGAGGGTTAGGAGGCTATCTCACAATTAATTTTCTTGTTTCACTCGCATTGCCTTGTGTGATTTCTAAGATATAAACCCCAGCGCTAAGAGTGGAGATGTCCAAGGTTTTTCTTGTAGCAACAGCAGCTTGTATTTTTTTACCAAGTACATTGTAAATAGCTACAGTCTTTATTGAGTTAGTGTTGCTGGTAATAGATACAGAAGACTTACCATTGGTTACAGGGTTGGGATAAACAGAAAGCCCTTGTATAACCAAATGTGTGGCAGTGTTTGTTTGAGCTTGACTCTCATAAGATGTCAGGCTGAACATGCAACAAAAAATAAGTATAAGGTAACAATGCTTCATACTAAAGGCGTTTTGGGTGTTGTAAATTTACTACAAAAGCATCAAAAGCCATACCAAAATTCTGTTAAAGATTTAGGTACTATGTCGAAAAGTTAACCTTTAGTGGCTAGAGTGTTACGTTAATGTTATTTGTGTAGTAGAAAATACAACTTTAATGTAATAGTCCTATATTTACTATTTGAATCATAAATTGCACTATTCCTAATGAATACAAAAGACATTAAAATACTGTTAGTAGACGACGAGCCAGATATTCTTGAGATTGTTGGTTATAATTTATCTAACGAAGGTTATCAGGTGATTACAGCAGAAAACGGTGTTGAAGCAGTTAAGAAAGCAAAAAAAGAATTGCCGCAACTCATTATTTTAGATGTGATGATGCCAGAGATGGATGGTATTGAAGCTTGT
>CAZLTR010000309.1:0-3463 GCA_964562415.1 uncultured Hyunsoonleella sp.
CCTGTAGGATCATCAGAATACGCATAATATACGCCATTTTGAAACTTGTATTTATCAGAACCTGTATTTAGTCTACGTTGAAAACCAATTCTTATTTTACCATCTACGTATTTCACATTACCATATATACTCCAATTGTTAGTTTCTCCTTTACTTCCTGCGCCTAAGGCATTAATAAGCTGGAAGCGTCCCCATGTGGAAGCATTGGCCTCGTAACGTATAAAAGCTTGTGCACCATCATGAGATGTTCCTTTTCGCATGGTTAAAAACAGATCGCCATCTTCGTTTAAAAAGAAGTTTGGGTATGTATATCTAGAGTAATGCTCTGGGTCTCTTACACCATCCATTGTGCAATGCCTATAATCATCATCAAGAGGGTCTTTAACAAATTTATCTAGGGTAAATTCTTCATCTGGTAATTCGGCAACATTAGCTTCAGAAAACGTATAACGGAAATAATCATTTGTAAAAGCACCACTATTGCTATAAGCATGCATATCGTAAACCATATGTATGGTTCCATTTAAAGGGCTAATTCCTATTGCAATGGTATTGTGTGTTTCTCCTATCCACCATTTTCCTTTAAACCCTGTATGCTGGTGGGGGAACTCTATGGTTTTCATTACCCCTGTCTCTGTATTCAATCGTGTAAGCATCACGTGCCTATCGAGTTTACCGCCACGATACCACGTCATAAACACATAATGTTTATACGCTTTTACACAATCGCCATGGGGTGACAATGCAGGGCCATAGGCATAATCAAAAGGTTCTGTTTCTAATTGACGGGTGCTATTTTGGTTTTGAACCCCCGTAAAATACATCGCAAGATCAGTAATTTTAGTTTCAGACTCTAATGTTACTTGGGCCTCTACTAAGAAAGAAGCAAAAACAATTAACAATAAGGTTATAAAGGTATTGGTTCTCATAATTATCTTTATTTTTTAGTTTAGTTGGAGTATATCGATGGCTAAATGCAATACAAAAGAGGACCTTATTTATGCTTTAAGTAAACAAGGCTACCCTCTTTTTTCTATCAAGCTTTCCTGCACATTATAGCAGTTCTATAGATACCTGTTCTTTAGCGTTATTAAAACCATCTTTATTTAATAATTAATTTTGAATAAACAGTTTTGTTATCTGCCGATACAGATTTCACAAGATAAATTCCTGTTTTAAATCTACCGCTTTCAACTTCCAAATAATTTGTTTTTGGTAGACTCTCAAAAACAACTTCTCCTAAAATATTATAAATCGCTACAGCTTTTATATGCGTCGTACTTTGAAACTTAATCGAGAACTTGTCTTCTGCTGGATTAGGATAAATAACGACTGAAGAAGATTGGTCTAATTCCTGATCGGTTACACTTAACACTTGACTTGCAGACTCGACACTCCATTTGCTTCTGTCTCCTGTCGCATTAGAATGCACAATGGCACCTGCTTCATCTTGGTACAAATAGCGTCCTAAATCTCTTGCTTCAAACGTATAATTGTCTTCTGTCTCATTATAGTGCACCGTCCATATTTTATCGCCATCTGCTCTTGGTGCAGAAAATCCTGTATTAATCATTTCTCCATCAGATGAACTCGCTACAAATCTCAAAATACCTTGGCTTGTTTGGCTGTCTATATTATAATAGTTGCCTTCACCGCCATGTTTTACAAAACGCCATTCTTTATCTTGACCTTCTCCAGAAGCACTTGCTTCTAAAACCTTGCCGTTAGATGTTAAATATTGTCCTGTCGCTACGTTTTTTAGCCTGTATGTTTCACCTGTTAAATCTGTAGGATCGACCTCGGTTACCTCAATCGTAGTTTCTGAAGATGTTATACTATCTCCTCCTGTTTTATAGGCCACGGCTTTCAAAGTATGTGTGCCTATCGCCTCTGGTTCCCAATCAAACAAATAAGGTTTGGCAGTATCTTCGTGCACTACAACATCATTTATTAAAAACTCAACCTTTGTAATCGCACCAACATCTGCTGAAGCACTGGCAAAAAATGCAATAGTTTCATCTTCTTGAAATGTTTGCCCTTCGGTTGGGGTCTGTAATGTAACAGCAAAAGGCTTTGGCCCTGTAGGGATATTTAAATCAATAATTTGAAGGTAAGTGGTGCGTGTATCATCGGCATTTAATGGATTATTCTCTAATAAATAATAATACAATTTACCCTCGTAAATATACAACTGCCCTTTATTAAAACGTTTACCAGAAGTTTGCTCATAAACTTTAATAAACAAATTAGTTCCCCCTTCTGCTCTTCGAATCACAGGGCGTCCAGATGAATTTAACCCAATTAAATACACATAATCTCCAGCAGCGTATATAGAGCCTCCTGCAAAATCTGTTGTTGTTATAAATTCTGTAGCACCTCCAGGCTTATAGGTATGTACAAACTTTGTAATGTTATTTTCTCTATCCTGTACTTTACCTACAAGGTGCACATCATCATTATCTGTTACGGTCCAACCAAATCCATTAAAATTCACCTTATCTACCTGAGTCGTTTCTACAACATCTCCTGGCTCCGAAACTTTAACCAAATCAGAATTAATTAAAGGCGTTGTAAATTCGGTTCCTCTATGGTCTTTCCATTGTGTAAGTCCATTAGGATCGTCTGAGTAAGCATAATAAAATCCATTTTGATACAAGTATCTATCGTCTCTAATATTTGCTCTTTGATGAAAACCAATTCTTATTTTACCATTTAAGTATTTAATATCGCCATAGATACCCCAATTGTAGGCATTACCATGACTTGCAGCATTTTCTCTATTAAAATTGGTATAGCCTTCCCAGTCGTTCCCATCGTATTTTGCAAATAACAATCTACTATTTCTATCGAATCCAAACCTATTCTTCATAAATAAATCCCCTTGATCATTAGTCATAAATTCTGGATAGGTTAGCAATTTGGTAGTACGTTCGTCATTAATACCAGGAAATTCTAAGTGCTTGTAATTATTATTAGGAGACTGCACAAATAAATCTATTGTAAATGCCTCATCTGCCACCGTTGCAGCATTGGCTATCGAGTACGAATACCTTAAAAAGTCGTCTTCGGCTATAGAAGGTATTGTTCCATTTCTATGCATATCGTAAACCATATGAATGGTTTCATCTTTAGGACAAATACCTATAGCAATGGTATTATGTGTTTCACCAATCCACCATCTGCCTTTAAAGCCTGTGTGCTGGTGCGGAAACTCTATCGTTTTAAGAACACCTGTTGTTTTATTGTATCGAGACAGCATAACGTGACGGTCTTGTTTCCCTCCACGATACCAGGTCATAAAAACAAAATCACCATAGGCCTTCAAACAATCGCCATGCGGCGTTAAAGCTGGACCATACACATAATCATATCCTGTTGTAGCGTTTGTTGTCGTACTGGTTGGCACTCTATTGCCATCAAAATACATCACCAAATCAGTTATTTTAACTTCTTCTTCTAAAGT
>CAZLTR010000310.1:0-2541 GCA_964562415.1 uncultured Hyunsoonleella sp.
TATCTTGTAGATTCTGCTGGAGTTTATTTGCCAATGCAAGATGAAATTTTTCCAGATAAAGACCATTTTGGCCGCATCTTTAGAAACAATGCTATTATGAGCAGTATGGGCATTACACAAATAGCTGCTGTGATGGGAAGCTGTGTTGCTGGAGGTGCCTACCTTCCTATTATGAGTGATGAAGCTTTAATTGTAGACAAAACAGGGAGTATCTTTTTAGCAGGAAGCTATCTTGTAAAAGCAGCCATTGGCGAACGTATCGATAATGAAACTTTAGGAGGAGCAACTACACACTGTGAGGTTTCTGGGGTTACCGATTATAAAGCTAAAGATGATAAGGCTGCTTTAGATCGTATTAAGTCGATTATTGACAAAATTGGGGACTATGACAAAGCGGGTTACAATAGAGCTGCCCCACAACCTCCTGCAAAAACACCTGAAGATGTCTTTGGCATTCTACCTAAAAGCCGTGTAGAACAGTACGATATGAATGCCATTATTGAGCGTTTGGTCGACAATTCTGAATTTGAAGCATACAAAGCTGGCTATGGACAAACCATTATTACGGGTTATGCACGTATCGATGGCTGGGCGGTTGGCATTGTAGCAAACCAACGTAAGCTGGTAAAAACAACTGGTTCTAAATCTAAACCTGCTGAAATGCAATTTGGAGGGGTCATTTATAACGATTCTGCCGATAAAGCCACACGCTTTATTGCCAATTGCAACCAGAAAAAAATACCTCTTGTTTTTTTACAAGATGTTACTGGTTTTATGGTAGGCTCTAAAAGTGAACACTCTGGCATTATAAAAGATGGGGCTAAGATGGTTAATGCTGTAAGTAACTCTGTAGTACCTAAATTTACTGTTATTATAGGGAATAGTTATGGTGCAGGTAATTATGCCATGTGTGGTAAAGCTTACGACCCTAGGCTTATCGTAGCATGGCCTAGTGCAGAATTAGCAGTAATGAGTGGTAACTCTGCAGCAAAAGTACTCTTACAAATAGAAAAAGCGTCTTTAGAAAAACAGGGGGAAGTATTTACTGCCGAGAAAGAAGAAGCGCTCTATTCAAAAATTAAAGCACGTTATGATGCTCAAATTTCTCCTTATTATGCTGCTGCAAGACTTTGGACAGATGCTATTATAAACCCACTAGATACCAGAACATGGATTAGTATGGGTATAGAAGCTGCCAACCATGCGCCTATTCAAAAACCTTTTAATTTAGGTGTATTACAGGTTTAGTTGTAAACCTACATGAATACTTTGGTTATGAATAACCCACACTTTTACATAGCTAAACATTATAACTAATTAAAACCAATAAATGCGAAAAAAAATAATTTGGGGAATACTGACAGTTTTACTTTTAGCCGGAGTTTTTGGTTATAATAAATATTCCAAAATAATGTCGCCCAATGTTCCCGACAAACTGGAAAATAATTTTATCAAAATTCCGACAAATTCAGCATTCAAAGATGTAGTTGACATTCTCTACGCAAATAACCAAATTATAGATACAGTTTCTTTTCGAGAAGTATCGGAAATGATGAATTATAGAAAAAGCGAAATGCGGTCTGGTAGATTTAAAATAAATCCTTCTTGGAGTAACCGTAAGCTAATCGGTCATCTTCGTGCTGGAAATCAAGAACCAGTCAATTTGGTTTTAACTCACGGTTGGGAATTAACAGATGTTGCAGATAAAGCTTCTAAATTTATTGAAAGTGATTCGACTGATTTGATTGAACTTTTCCAAAACGAGGATTATATTAAAAAATTCGGATATTCAAAAGAAACGCTAATGAGCTTGTTTATCCCAAATACGTATGAATTTTATTGGAACACAAATGAAAAAGAATTCTTCGAAAGAATGATTAAAGAACGTGAGCGTTTTTGGAATTCTGAAAACAGACTCAAAAAAGCTAATGAAATAGGACTAACCGCTAATGAGGTTTATACCTTGGCTTCGATTGTGGAAAGAGAAATATCGAAAGATGAAGAAAAAAGACGGGTTGCAGGATTATATTTAAATCGAATTAAAATAGGTATGAAATTAGATGCAGACCCAACAGCAAAATTTGCCACGAAAGATTTTAAAGCGACAAGGATTTTATATAAACATATACGTTTTGAATCACCGTATAACACCTATTTACATCGAGGACTTCCGCCTGGACCTATAAGTATGGCATCGGTTACTAGCATAGATGCAGTTTTGAATTCAGAAGAACACGATTTTTATTATATGTGTGTTGACCCAGAAAATCAAGGATATCACCTTTTCGCAGAATCCATAACTGAACATAATAAAAATGCTAGAAAATATCATCGTTGGTTAGATAGTAGAAAACAATAATGAATAACAACAACCGCTACAACGTGTATAATTAATGGCTCGTTTTCGCTTACTTACAAAAATTCTCGCGGATTTTACATTCAGTAATTATTTGCTGTTTTAGTGTTTAAACCACGCAACTGAAACATACACCAAAACGTTGTAGAGCATAAATAATGGGATTAGGTTTATCAATAGACAGC
>CAZLTR010000310.1:2551-3431 GCA_964562415.1 uncultured Hyunsoonleella sp.
ATCATATTTTCTTTAACAAGTGCATTTAAAGCTGATTTTTGTGATTTTGCCGCAAATTTTGTAACCTGTAGCGGTACGAGTAAGTCATAAAAATAGCGTATTCTATACAGTCTACTCGTAAAAGACCCAACGCTTGCGCATAATCTTGCCTAAACCTGCTAGAGCAGGTCGAGAAATTATATTAGTTAAGCTACAAAGAAATTCACACTCGTGGTGCTGCAGCACATTTGCAGATTGTAAAAAATAGCTTAGATTTATAGTGCAAATAACATGCATTAGTACGTGTTGTTTTATTGTTACTGGTCAAGCAGATAAAAGAAATGAAAAAGCTAATAAAATACTTACTAGGTTTAATGTCATTTGGCAGTGTAGCACAATCAACTCCACAACAGTCAAATCAAATACCAAGTACTATTTTCGATGAGGCAATTACGTTAGATAAGAATTTTAAAATTGAACACGTTGCAGACGTCCCTATAATTGAATTAAAAGACGAAACCCAATCTAATAGTAAACTAATTTATACCAAAGAGACAAAATTATGGGATAACAATTTAAAGGTAATTCTTGATAACCCTAAATATTCTGAATCTGAAAAAATTGAATTTATAAGAACGGCATTGGAAGATGATTCAAGAGATGCATTCGAATATATAAATAGCAGAGCAATACGATTTTGGTCTCAATCTAAAGAAGCAAAAGTATTAATAGACAGTTACTTCGAAAATAAAAACTACGAAGAATCGGATGACCTTTATAAAAAGTACAAGTATTTTGAATTTAAAACAAAGAGCTTATATCCTGAAACGCATGAACTTATAACAAACTATTTTGAGAATAGACCCTCCAAGGAAAATAGGTATCAGTATGAAGGTGACCT
>CAZLTR010000311.1:0-3399 GCA_964562415.1 uncultured Hyunsoonleella sp.
TTCGAACCGGCGACATTCAGCTTGGAAGGCTGACGCTCTACCAACTGAGCTACTCCCGCATTTTACAAGTTTTCACTTGCTTGGTGTTTCAAAATTTCAAAAGTTAAACATTTATATTTTCTAAAAACGAAAGCTTAACTCTACTAACATAATAACACAAATAATGATTCACGAAAACAGGATTTCGCAAATCATTATTAGGTATTTTGTGGGAAGAGCAGGATTCGAACCTGCGAAGGTAAAAACCAACAGATTTACAGTCTGTCCTCGTTGGCCGCTTGAGTATCTTCCCAATTCATTTTTTATTATTTTAAAGAACCTAATTTTTGCTACGTGAACAAAAAATTTTGTTTTTTTTGAGCCGATGGAGGGACTCGAACCCACGACCTGCTGATTACAAATCAGCTGCTCTAGCCAGCTGAGCTACATCGGCGTTTCTTATGCTGTTTTTGACATAAAAAAGCCCGCTATTTCTAACGGACTGCAAATGTATATATAATTTTAAATATTCAAAACATTTTTTGAAAAAATTTTCAAGAAAATGCTCTTAATTTTTGTTTTCGCTTCTTTAACTGCCGTTCTAAAGAGGAAACAGCGGTGTCTGCACCTTCTTCAAAGGTCTTACACTGCTTCTTTACAATAAAACTATCTCCTGGCACACTCACTCGAGCTTCAAAGATCTTATTTTGTTTATTACTAGTGTTTTCTACTTTTAAATAGACATCAGATTTTATAACCTTGTCATAAAACATGTCTAATTTATCCATACGCTTTTGGATAAAGTGTATCAATTTTTGGTCTGCATTAAAATTAATGGATTGCGTGTTTACTTTCATTTGGTTTTAGGTTAGAAATAGATTTGTAAGCTTATTATTTTAAAAAGGCGTCTTACACTTCTATTTTGGTTAGACGTTAGTTAACTTTATAAAGTTGCTATTTTTTACTCCTCGGATGTGCTTTTAAATGCACCTTTTTAAGTTCTGTGATACTATTATGCGTATACACCTGCGTTGCTGCTAGACTAGTATGTCCTAATAATTCTTTAACAGCATTTAGATCTGCTCCCTGATTTAGCAAATGCGTTGCAAAAGAGTGTCGCAATATGTGTGGACTCTTTTTTAGCTTCGTGGAAGCTTGACTAAAATAAGCATTTATTATTCTGTATACAAGTGTTTCATAAATTTTAATTCCTTTTTTGGTTAAAAACAAATACTCTGCATCTACAATCGCACTTAATGAGTTGCGCTTTTCCAAATATAATTCCAGCGTATGTATAACAGTTTCTAATAATGGAATGACACGTTCTTTATTTCTTTTCCCTAAAACTTTTATGGTTTTTAAACTTAAATCGACATCGGTAAGTTGCAAGGTTATTAACTCTACACGTCGTATCCCTGTGGTATAGAACAATTCTATGATTAGCTTATTGCGCAGTCCTTCGAATGAATCTTCATGATGTAAAGCGTCTATCACAGTTTGCACTTCTTCTTCTGAAAATGGAACTTGCAACTTTTTACTCGTTTTTAAAGCTTTGTGCTTAGACAATGGATTCTGGGCTATTGCCTGTACTTTTAACAAAAACTTGAAATAACTATTTAGTGATGATATTTTACGATTAACACTTCTGTTGGTGATTCCAGATTCTACCAGTGTCACAATCCATGTTCGTATTTGCGCATAATTTACCGTTGCTATTGCTATTTGACCATAAGTTTCTATCACAAAAGCCTCAAACGCTTTTAAATCGGTTTTATACGCTTTGACAGTTAACTTGGAATAGTTTTTTTCTAATTCTAAATAGTCTAGGAAAGCTTGGTGAGACATTTTAAATTTACAACAATTAATTACACACTTAAGTATACAAAAAAATCTCGCAAATTGCGAGATTCTTTTTTGTTTAGTTTACAGAGGGTTTAGCGTACTCCTCTTTTAACTTAAATTTATAGGCCTTAAACCTGTTCGGCATCTCTTAGACCCTGCACGTATTTTGCTTTTTGCAATTGCGTTCTAAGTGTTACTGAAGGTTTGTCATATTGCTTACGAGTTTGCAATGCGCGTCGTGTTCCTGTTTTATCAAACTTTCGTTTGTAACGCTTTAGCACACGCTCTATATTTTCTCCTTCTTTAATTGGTATTCTCAACATAGTGTCTTAACCTCCTCTCTTTTAGAATTTTCAGGCTGCAAATATAAACTTTAATCTGAATTTTAAAATTTAAAATTGCAACTATTTTTGAGTCGCAGGTCGGTATTCTTTTTTATCCACTACAATCTTTGCGATAATTTCTCTTAAAATTTCAGAAGTTCCTCCTCCTATTGGCCCTAACCGACTATCCCTAAATAATCGCGCCATAGGATACTCTTCCATATAGCCATAGCCTCCTAAAAATTGTAAACATTCATAGATCACGTCGTCTGCCATCTTGGTCGACTTGAGTTTAGATATGGTCGCTTCTTTAACCACGTACTGCCCTTTACCTAAGGCATTTGCCACAGCGTAATTGTATGTTTTACACAATTCTAAGTCGCCATACAATTCTGATATTTTATGACGCAAAGCTTGAAAGCTATTAATTTGCTTTCCAAAGGCTTGCCGTTGCGACATGTACTCTAAAGTATAGTCTAAAGCATATTCTGCTCTTGCATGGGCATTAATCCCCATAATAAGACGTTCGGAAGCAAAATGTTGCATGATATAGTTAAAGCCCTTATTTTCTTCACCCATTAAATTTTCGACAGGAACTACAACATCATCAAAAGCAATTTCTCCAGTGTCTGATGCTCTCCAACCTAACTTATCTAATTTAGTGGCAGATACACCAGGCGAAGTTCTGTCTATTACAAATATACTAATGCCTTTATTCCCTAATTCTGGTGTTGTTTTAGCCGCAACGATAAGGTAGTCGCTATACACCCCATTTGTAATAAAGGTTTTAGAGCCATTAATAATATAGCCATCTCCTTTTTTTACCGCAGTGGTGCGCATCCCTGCAACATCACTCCCTCCAAAAGGTTCTGTAATACATAAACAGCCTATTTTTTCTCCAGTAATACTTTTCGTGAGGTAATGCTCTTTTATAAAAGTGCCGCCTTCGGCGTTTAAGTGCGTCATAGCCAAATAGACATGAGCCCATACGGCTGCAGCAAACCCACCAGAGTTAATTTTTTGCAGTTCTTCCAATAAGATAACGGTATAAAAAATATCTAAATTCAAACCGCCATAGGCTTCGGGGTAATTGATGCCTAAAAAACCCATTTCTCCAAACTTTAACCAAATGGATTTATCTATTTGTCCAGATTCCTCCCATTTTTCGATGTGAGGCACTACTTCTTTTTTAAGAAAATCTTGTAAACTTTTTCTAAAGAGCTGGTGCTCTTCAGTGAAGTACATACTTGTCATA
>CAZLTR010000312.1:0-3374 GCA_964562415.1 uncultured Hyunsoonleella sp.
GGGGCCAGATGTTAATGAATCGTACTATAAGTTTTCTGTAAACGATCAAGGTGCTGTTCGTTTTGGTATGGGCGCTATAAAAGGTGTGGGGCATGGTGCTGTAATGACTATTGTAGATAACCGTAAAGAAGAAGGTCCTTATAAATCTATTTTCGATTTGGCCAAACGTATCGACTTACGGGCGGCCAATAAGAAGGCTTTCGAAAATTTAGCCTTAGCAGGAGGTTTTGATAGTTTTGGCGATACGCATCGCGCGCAATATTTTCACAGTGAAGGCGATAGTATTACATTTTTAGAAAAAGCCATTAAATATGCACATAAATACAAAGAGAATGAGAATTCCTCTCAAGTAAGTCTCTTTGGTGAGGCTAGTGATGTGCAAATACCAGAGCCAGAAGTACCGCCTTGTGAAGAATGGGGAACTATGAAAACGTTAAGCAAGGAGCGCGAAGTTGTAGGGGTATATATCTCAGGGCATCCTTTAGATGATTTTAAAACCGAAATGAAAACGTTTTGTAATGCCAATGTGGGCATGTTTAATACGCTAGAACCTTATGTAAATCGCGAACTGGTATTTGGAGGTGTGGTTACCGATGTTGTACACCGTGTTAGTAAGCAAGGTAAAGGTTGGGCTCTATTTACCATAGAGGATTATAACGATAGTTTTGAATTTCGAATTTTTGGCGAAGAATATTTAAAGTTTAGGCATTTCTTATTGCATAACAATTTCGTTTTTGTGAAAGCTTTTGTACGTGAAGGCTGGACGAATAAAGATACAGGTAAGAAGAGTGATCCGCGTTTGCAATTTAATAGTTTTCAATTGTTACATGATGTTATGGAGCAATATGCAAAAAAACTATCCATACAACTTGATATAAAAGATTTAAATGATGAAAAGGTGATGGGCTTAAAAGAATTGTTGCACATGCACCCTGGGAGTCAAGCTTTAACGTTTTTAGTGTATGACACTAAGGAAAAGATGAAGTTAAGCATGTCCAGCCGCAGACAGAAAATAAAAGTATGTCAAGAGTTGATTAGTGAATTAGAAGCGCGAGAAGTGCGATTTAAGTTGAATTAGAACGTTTTTTTTTTTAACCTAAAAAAGGAATTAGATAATGGACTGTTGTTAGTATTTTATGTGATATGTATTTTATGAATACTAAGGCTTGAGCCCAGTAAATAGGGTTGTTAAATAATAGTATAGGAAAAACGAATTGTTGTTTTGTAAGCTTTGGATAATTTTTTGACTAATTTTGTGTAATCAAAATAGAATTAAGAACGTTTAAAAACATATATTATGGCATTAGAGATAACAGATGCTTCATTTGAAGAAACAGTTTTAAAAAGTGATAAACCAGTATTGGTAGATTTTTGGGCAGCATGGTGTGGCCCTTGTAGAATGGTTGGCCCAGTAATCGAGCAAATTAGCGACGAGTACGAAGGTAAAGCCGTTGTTGGTAAGGTCGATGTAGATGCAAATCAAGAATTTGCGGCTAAGTATGGTGTACGTAACATCCCTACAGTTTTAGTATTTCAAAACGGGGAAGTTGTCGGAAGACAAGTTGGTGTAGCACCTAAAAATGCTTATACAGACGCGATAGATTCACTATTGTAGTAGAATATTAAAAGAATATGAAAAAGGTTTGTCATTATGGCAAACCTTTTTTTATTTTAGTTGATTATAAAATTAGATAAGATGAGTAAATTAAAAATACAGGATGCTATAGATAATAAGTTGATAGAGCAACGTAAAGTGTTTCTATGGGGGCAAGTCGATGATGACTCTGCAAAACACGTCATAGACCGCTTACTTTATTTAGATGCTTTAGAGACTGCAGATATTCAATTATACATTAATAGCCCTGGAGGTTATGTAACTTCTGGTTTTGCGATGTACGATTGTATACAAGGCTTAAATAGTGATGTGTCTACCATATGTACAGGTTTGGCCGCATCTATGGGGTCTATTTTATTATCGGTAGGCGCTAAAGGCAAACGTTTTATCCAGCCACACGCGCGTGTTATGATACACCAACCAAGCGGAGGCGCACGTGGACAAGCCAGTGATATTGAAATTACAGCACAAGAAATACTAAAAACCAAAGAATTAAGTGCTAAAATTTTAGCAGATAACTGTGGGCAGGATTTCGATAAAATTATGAAAGATTTTAACCGTGACCACTGGATGGGTGCAGAAGAGTCTGTTGCCTATGGTATCGTAGATGGTATTGTGAAATAATATACACCTTGTAAAGTGTGTTACTCAAGCGGCTTAGAGTGGCTGCACGTTATTACATATGCCACACTCAAGCGCATATCTTACTATGAATTTACAAAACGAACTTCATAAAACAGAAGGCTTTAAAAACCTTGAACTGCTTGCCAAACAGGTGGTTGAAGGTTTTATAGCAGGTATGCATAAAAGTCCATTTCATGGATTCTCAGCAGAGTTTGCAGAACATAAAATCTACAATAGAGGCGAGAGTACGCGGCATATTGATTGGAAGTTATTTGCTAAAACAGATAAATTATATACCAAGCGGTATGATGATGAAACGAACTTGCGGTGTCATATTATTTTGGATAATAGCAGTTCTATGCATTATCCAGAACAAGATCGTTTTGATATAGGGCATTTAAATAAAGTAGGTTTTTCAGCTTTAGCTGCTGCAGCTTTAATGCAAATTTTAAAAAAGCAGCGCGATGCTGTAGGGTTAAGTATCTATAGTAATAATTACGATTACTACGCCCCCGAAAAGGGTAGTGAGCGGCATCACCAAATGCTTTTAAGTCATTTAAGTGCTGCCGTGCGTTCTAAACCCCAACAAAAGCAAACAGAAACCTACAAGTATTTACATGAAATTGCCGAGAAGATTCATAAACGCTCTATGATCTTTTTATTTACAGATATGTTTCAAACGACCGAAGCAGATGCTAAGTTGTTTGAAGCATTACAACATTTAAAGTACAATAAGCATGAGGTTATTTTATTTCATGTGTTTGATAAAGCTAAAGAATTGCAATTTGATTTTGAGAATACACCTAAGCGTTTTATAGATGTGGAAACAGGAGCTTACATCAATCTTTATGCAGATGGAATCAAAGAAAATTATCAAACTGCTGTTCAGTCGTATTTTGAAGCACTGCGCCTTAAGTGTGTCCAATATAATATCAAATATGTTGAGGCTGACGTGAATAAGGATTTTAATAACATTCTAACGACCTATATGGTGGCACGTCAAAAATTTAGATAATGTATTTTTTTGAAAAAAAATTAAAAAAAGCTTGTAGTAATCAAAAAGAGGTGTATCTTTGCAACCGCAATAACGCAACGGTCTGGTAGTTCAGCTGGTTAGAATATCTGCCTGTCACGC
>CAZLTR010000313.1:0-3363 GCA_964562415.1 uncultured Hyunsoonleella sp.
GGTTAAATTTCAACTCATTTTCGGTTAAAAACAAAACGTCAAGATGAGTTCAATATCAAGAATTAGATTAGCGTCTAATTTAATTTGAAATTATTAATTTTTTTGTTAGGCTTTTGCTTTTAGAGCTTAGGCGAATAAAATACAAGCCTTTACTAAATCTACTAATATCATAATTAAAGGAAACAGTCTTTGCTAATGTGTTTTTAGATGTATACAAGGTTTGTGTTCTCCCAATTCTATCTATAATATCTATTTTAAAAGGCTCTAAATTTGTGTTTGCGAGTTCTATTTTAAGATGTTGTTTTGCCGGATTTGGATAAAAGTTAAGTGTTTTATCGTTATCGAAATCGATGTGTTTGGTGCTTAACGGGTGCGCTGCTCCAAATGTGTTTTGGGCAGAAAAAACGAGAGCACTAAGTTTCCAACCATTGGATGGTGTGGCAATATAGGTTGCTATAGCTTTACCAGTGGCGAAAGTATCATCATTTGATTTTAGAGTAAAATTAGAAATAGATTTTGCTAAAAAGTCATCAAAATACTCAAATTCAGAATCATTTATGTCTAGTGAAAGGTTAAAGTCTTTTGAGAAATAAAGCGCAACAAAATCGGTTACAGTATAATTTAAAGGAGCGTTTATCTGTAAGGGGGTATCAATTGCAAAACAAGGCGCATTAGCATTTGAAAATAGTTCTATGAAACCTGAACCATTATCCTGGTTAAGCATTAATTGTGCATTGTTTAATTGGTTTAATGGCGAACTGTCTACAGGTAATGTAGAATAATCAAAAGTATCTTCTAAATCAATATATGTATTGTTTAATGTGGTGTATTTCCACCCATTAGTTGTTTTAGTGTATAAAAATAAATCGATACCATAACCGTTTGAGACGCCCCTTTCAACTTCGTCAAACCGAGCGACAGATAAAGCGGTATTGCCGTATAATTCAAATTTGGTCTCAGAAATATCTACCCGATAAGGCCAAGGTCTAGAAAAGCTTCGAGACCACCTAAACGCATTGCGTTCTAAAAAGCTAAATAACTCATTTTCTTTTACTATAATATTAACATTTACGTCATTATTTAAGTATAAAGCAAGGTGTTCTGATGCTTTTTTTTCTGCTACAGTACTTTCAAAATCCAAATAAACAGTTTCTAATTCTTGTAAAGCTAAAGAGTCTGGATGGGCATTTACAAAAGACTCGATAGATGCCCAATAAATGTCAGAATGGGTTCTAGTTCTGTTACTTCTTGTAAACATTAAGTTGTTTCCGCCTGGTGTAACTGTAGGAGAGAAATCGGTATCTACAGAGTTGATATTTTCACCTAAATTTACAGGCGTACTCCATGTGCAATTGCTTAACCAATAGGTGATATACATATCTGTTCTCCCAAAGCCACCTGCTTTATTAGAACAAAAGATCATATAAGAACCATCTGGTGCAATATAAGGGTCGTATTCGTTGGATGACGTGTTTATTGGTGCTGGTAATTTTACGATTTCGGGGTAGCCTTCATTTTCAAATTTGGAATAGTAAATATCCCCATCTTTAGAAAAATAAAGCGTTTTATCGTTACTTAATGTAACATACCATTCATTTGATGACGAATTAATAGGCCCTTCTAAAGGCGTTGCTAAGGACCAGCCTGTTGGAGTTTTTACAGATTTATAAATATCTACAGAACCTGTGCTTTTTCCAGAAAAGTATAGTGCGTCACCATCTGGACTAAAAAAGGGATGCCAAGCATTTGTAGCATTTTGAAATGTAATGTCTTGAGGCGTAGTCCAAACCGCATCAATTAATTCTGTAATTTGAATTTTACCTTCGTTCCAAGGGCGATTGGTAATACTAAAACAAAATTGTGTTGCATTTGGAGAAAAATGAGAATCTTGCTCAAGCCTATTATTAAGTGAAATGGTTGATGGTGCGAATAGCACAGCTTCTGCTCCAGGAAGGGCTTGGTCTAAATAATTGTATTGCGCATGTATTTCTAACAGGCTTAGCATAAGCATAAAAATGAAGGCATGTTTTTTCATCGATGTTTAATTTTAAAGATTAATAATAATCTTCAAATGAAGTCTTTTTTTACTCCTGTATCGACCGAATAACGTAGGATTACGTAAAATTGAACGCTTTTATAAGTCTGCTTTTAGCTAAGTTTAAAATTTAAGCGTTGTCTGGAATGTGAGATTTGTATTTGGAACGGTATTGTGTAGGTGTTAATCCTGTTTCTTTTTTAAAAGAAGTATTAAAAACAGATTTATTGTTATACCCTGCATTGTATAATATTTCTAAAATGGTTTGCTTATTTGCTGGATTTTCTAAGGCTTTTTTAGCCTCTGTTATTCGGTAAGAATTAATAAAACCAAAAAAATTTTGATTAAAAACCGAATTAATGACTTTAGAAATGACCCTTTGATGAATCCCAATTTCACGCGAGAAAAGTTCTAAATTAAGTTCTGGGTTTAAATGTGGTTTGTGAGATTCCATAAATTGTTTTATGGTAGAGGTGTAATTGTTGTAATCTGTATTTGATAATTTATAACCACTAGCTTTTTTAATTTTATCTTGTAGTTGAAAAACAGAGGGCGTATGTAATGCATACCAAATTATAAGATTACTACAAATAAATAATAATACTAGTGCAAAAGTTAAGATAGCATGAGCCGTGTTTTTAGGTATTTCAAAAAAATTAGCGCTGTTTTTTAAAGCAAAGGCGCTCCAAACAACTAAAAAACCAATTAAAAAATGTCTTAGCCATTGGTATTCGTTAGCAAAATTTGTTTGATGCTTTCTGGTTTTTAAAGTTGTAAGCGCACGTATTAAGAAATAGAACATTAGGATGTAATAACAAATATCGAATACGGTATTTTCTGCTTTTGTAATATAGGGGGTTATCTTGTTTTGCCAGAGAATAAATTTAACAGATAGATATAAAAAATAAGCCATGGCAGGGCTAAAAATGAGCAGTGTTTTTTTTGTTATAACACCTGTGTTGGGGTGTATTAATTTAAAGGTGTACAGCCACACTAAAGGCGGATATATCCAAAAGGAGGTATTAAAAAATAAGCTTAATATAGGGTAGGTTCTAATAAAAGGGCCAAGATGAAAAGAAGATAGTGCAATGCCTTTGAACAATAAAAATAATGCTAAAATACGCATTCCTTTTTGAGAACTACGTTTACTCAATAGCATTAACACTGCAATGGAAAGGAATTGATAAGATAAAATTTTGATTAAAATGGCATTCATAGTAGATGCAATATAATAGCTAATGTTTTACTATTAAATTTTTTAACAAAATGATAATATAGAACTCATCTTGACGTTTTGTTTTTAACCGAAAATGAGTTGAAATTTAACC
>CAZLTR010000314.1:0-3322 GCA_964562415.1 uncultured Hyunsoonleella sp.
CTAAACAAGGGCCATCGCACCATTGTGCTATTGGGGTAGGGCATATTGCGAATAAGATTGAAAAATTAGGGAAGCTGTTAAATCTAAGGGTGGTTCGTATTTGTTAATCACAAATATTTTAAGGTATGTCTTAGTTAAGATAATCCAAATAGCAAAGCACACCCTCTGTGTTTATTTTGAGGAATTTAAATATAAGTAAATCTTATAAAGTCAGAATAGAACAAGTAGGAACCAATGATATTTCAATTTTTAAAATTGAATAAAAAAATAAAATGAAGCAAAACTTTTTTACCATAAGCTATTTACTATTGTTGTTGTCTACAATAAGTCTAGCCCAAACACATTCAAAAATCTATAAAAAAGGTTGGAATGATTTAAACAAGAACGGGAAAATGGACGTTTATGAAAACCCTAAAGCCCCAATAGATAAACGTGTAGAAGATTTACTGTCTCAAATGACAGTAGATGAAAAAACATGTCAGTTTGGAACCATTTATGGCTATAAGAGAGTAATCAAAGACATACATCCTACAGAAGATTGGAAAAAGCGTATTTGGAAAGATGGCGCGGGTAATTTAGATGAGCACATGAATGGTCGTGGCGGTATTAAGCCTTATCTAAGTTTTAAAGAACATGCAGAGTTAATGAATGAAATTCAAGCCTGGTTTTTAGAAGAAACCCGCTTAGGAATCCCTGTTGATTTTACCTGCGAAGGGATTCGTGGTGTAGGCTATATCAATGCCTCTAATTTTCCCAATCAAACGGGTATTGGTGCTACTTGGGATTTAGATTTGGTACAACGCGTGGGCGAGGTAACTGGTCGAGAAGGTAAAGCTGTGGGCTATACCAATGTGTATTCTCCAATACTAGATGTAAGTAGAGACCCTAGATGGGGACGTGCGGTAGAGTGTTATGGAGAAGATCCATTTCTAGTAGGAGAGATGGGAAAAGCACAGGTCAATGGCATTCAATCTGCAGGCATGGCAGCTACCGTAAAACATTTTGCGGCCTACAGTATTCCTAGTGGTGGTCGTGATGGCGGTTGCCGTACCGATCCGCAAGTCCCTTTTCGTGATATGCACGAATTACTATTAGCACCGTTTCGTAAAGTATTTACAGAAACCGATGTTATGGGAACTATGAGTTCGTTAAATACCTACGATGGCGTTCCCGTAACAGGAAGCCATTATTTTTTAACCGAATTGTTAAGAAATCAATACGGTTTTAAAGGATATGTAGTTTCAGACAGTGGGGCAGATTTTTGGCAGTATACCAAACATAAAACAGAACCTACCGTTGTAGATGCCATCGCGAAAGCATACAATGCAGGGCTTAATGTGCGTACCGATTTTAAAAAAATGGAAGATTTAGTACAACCATTGCGTGATGCCTTAAAGCAAGGAAAAGTTACAGCACAAACCTTAAACGCTAGAGTAGCCGACGTTTTAAGAGTAAAATTTAAATTGGGGCTTTTTGATACGCCTTTTGTGGACGCCAATAAAGCGGAAACCATCGTGCATAATAAAGAACATGAAGCCATTACCCTAGAAGCCGCGAGAAAGTCTATCGTACTGTTAAAAAACCAAGACAAGGCATTGCCTTTAGATGCTAAAAACATAAAAACAGTATTGGTTACTGGACCCAATGCTAATCACGTAAAACCGATGATTAGTAAATACGGGCCAGGGCTATCAAAGGTAATTACACCTTTAAAAGGGATTAAAGCACGATTAGGAAAAGAAGTAAATGTATTGTATGCCAAAGGTTGCGATCATGTAGATGCCTTGTTTCCAAAATCAGACGTGATGCACATAGCACCTAACGAAGACGAGTTGGCAGCACTAAATGAAGCCAAAGAAAAAGCAAAGTTGGCAGACGCCATTGTGGTTATAGTAGGAGACGATCATTTTACCACAGGAGAAGCACATTCTAGAACGTCGCTTAATTTACCAGGACACCAAAGCTTATTAATTCAAGAAATGGTAAAATCGGGTAAACCCGTAACTGTTGTACTAATGATTGGTCGTGCTGCTTCTATCAATTGGACAGACCAGTATGTTCCTGGTATTATAGTGAGTTGGTTTGGAGGTGAAAACGTAGGGAAAGCAGTTGCTGAAACCCTATTTGGCGATTACAATCCAGGGGGGAAATTACCAGTTACTTTTCCAAGCACTGTAGGCCAATTGCCAATGGCATTTCCTTACCGCGTAAAGGCTTGGGGTGGACAAAGTAAAAAGAACGATCCGAACGGTTGGGGCCAAACACGTTTGGTTAATCCGTTGTATCACTTCGGGCACGGCTTGAGTTATACCTCTTTTAAATATGGTGATTTAAAAATAAGTCCTGCCAATCCTTCTGTAAATGATGTTATTACCATAAGTTGTACTGTGAAAAACACAGGAAATCGCGATGGCGATGAGGTAGTACAGTTATACCTTAGAGATCAAATTGCTTCCGTGTCTCCTTTCGATCAATTATTGCGAGGCTTTGAACGTGTAACATTAAAAAAAGGGGAGATCCGTAAGATAACATTTACCATAAACCCTAAGCGCGATTTGGAAATGCTAGGGCTAGATAATACATGGATTGTGGAGTCAGGTGTATTTAAAGTTCACGTAGGGGCTTCTTCTTCAGATATTAAATTAAAAGGAGAATTTCATTTGCGTTAAATTTTTAGAGGAAAAATCAATTTTTAAGTCAGATATCGTTTTTTAAAATATGCGTTCTATTAAAGAGGGAGAAGTGAGATTCAATGCTATTGAGTAATGAATAAATTAAGTAAATTATTAAATGTTGAAGTCAAAAAATAATTATCTAATGGAACTAACAAAAGTTTCTACTATGAGACATCTCGGTGTAGTTGAAAAGGCGTTAGTCATTTTTACTAGAGACAAGAGGCACGAATACGATGATTTTAAAGGACGCAAGCGCGATTCGCATGAAGCTGAAATTTACACACCTTTTGTAGGCTATTGGTCAAATAGAATTAAAATAGGTTGTAAAACAGATTGCATCTCTGCGTTTTGGAATGTTTTGCCAACACATAATAATTTGATAAAGGAGAACTCTAATATGGCTAATGAATTACTTTACATTATCAATAAGTCTCGTACTGAATATTCAAAATTTCCTTTGGTAAAAAAGAGACAGGATTAATTACTATTTAAAGTTTTTATGAGAACTAAATATTTTGTTTTAATAGTGTTGAGTATTTGCTTTGTGGTGATGGTATTTTTTACATCATGTTTGGCAAAATCAAGTTCTGCTGATAAAGAACATCTATTTCTTCAACAAAACTTCAAAAATCCGCCAGCATCTGCGA
>CAZLTR010000315.1:0-3308 GCA_964562415.1 uncultured Hyunsoonleella sp.
ATTTAGCTAATTTAGACTCTTCTAGAGCTTTAATACTATCCAGTTTATTTTCTTTGATATCGATGTCGTAAATATAGTTTTGTGGCGTATATCGTTTTATAATTGGAATGATGACCTCATTTGTTTTAGGAAGATACTCGAATGTTATATCTCTTAATCTTTTATTGTTAGATTTTACAATGTAGTATTTTAGTATTTTATCTTTTTTAATGAAAATTAAATTAAGTTCGGTTTCAAAACTAGTGTCTCCACCAACTCCTATGAGCAAGTAGACGTTTTTAGTTATTTTTTTTATATGATTTGCCCAAAAGGAAGCAACTACAGGGGCATAACCATCCTCTCCTGTAAAATCAAACAAGGGATTTGTATAAGAAAATTTTAACTTACATGTTTTGTTTTTTACAACAACACTATCAATACCCTCATAAAAATTAATGAAATTTTCAGCAATGACAAGGCTGTCTTTTGATGCTATTGTATAACTACTCTGCGCGTTTGCTACAATACAAATCAAGTAAAGAACTATTACTATTATAAAACGTTTTTTCATAAATTTATTATTTGCTAAAATGTTTTCCTAATAAGATATAACGCCAAGCAACCCATCTTATGTAACATTTATTTTTTATAAGTTTCAATTCTACTTTAGAATTAGACCTAGTGTAGTCTTCATCTAAAAAATTGGCATCAGGTTTGTTTCTATATCTGTTAATTTCTGCATTACCTGCTTCACTGGTTTTTTGAATTTTAATATAGGCAAAAAACACTTGTTGATTTAAAGTTAAGCTGCCCCAGCCTACATTTTGAGCACTTTTAGCGGAATACTACAAAGTGACTTAAAATAATGGCGTGGAATAGCACTGTTTTTATTATAATGCTTCAGTGAACTAGATTTTTTTCAAGTAGTTATTTAACTTTCAATTTATACTTATGATATTTAGAAGATTTAGGTTGTTCTAGAGCTAGAATGCTATCTAGTTTATTCTCTTTAATGTTTATATCATAAATATAGTTTAATGGTGTGTAGCGTTTTCTAATTGGAATGATGACCTCATTTGTTTTAGATAAATACTTAAAGTGAATTGATTCACTTCTAAGTTGTCTATCATTAGATATTAAGAGGTAATATTTCAATATTTTATTTTTTTTAAAAAAAATAAAATGGAGTTGAGTTTCCCAATTTAAAGTTCCAACGCCTTTCAACATATATATATTATTATTGATCTTTTCTATTTGATTTGTATATATTGATTTGACAATTTTTTTGTCTTCAAATTTAAAGAAAGGTGTATGACGAGATAATTTTAAATTATGTTTATTATTTTTTATTACAATACTATCTAAACCTTCTTGCGGGTTTTTAAAATGACGCGCAATAATTTTTCCGTCTGAAGATTTTATTTCATATTGACTTTGAGCGATGCTTAAAAAGCAACTAATAAAAATAGTTATAATTGAAATTATTTTTTTCATAATTTATTTGCTAAAATGTTTACCTAATAAAATATAACGCCAAGCAACCCATCTGTGGTAGCATTTATTTGATATCATAGTACCATCATCAAAAGAAGAGGTATATTTTGAATCCAAAAAATTGGCGTCAGGTTTATTTCTATATCTGTTAATTTCAGCATTACCAGCTTCACTGGTTTTTTGAATTTTAATATAAGCAAAAAACACTTGTTGGTTTAAAGTTAACTTACCCCAACCTATATTTTGAGCACTTTTTGCTGCATAATCAAAAGCATTTGCATAAACAGCACAAGCCCCTTCTATTGCTGTTTCCATATTTTTAAATAAAACAGGGTAGACATTAGTTATATTGCCTTTATCTGCACTTTCACTTCTTATCCGAGTTGTACCATTGGGGTATCTGATAATGGCATATTCGCCGTTAAAAGGAGAGGGCAACGTAAAGCCTGATGGTGCATCTATTGCAGTTCCTGCCGAATTGTAAGCTGCGTCCAAATAACCTTTATTTCTTAAACTAATCATTTGTTTTTCAAAAAAATCTAACCCAAAAGCGCTAAACGAATCTATAGTTGCATTTAAATCGGTACTGGTGCCATTACTGCATACGGCATTCATACCTTCACCCACAGCATAAGTGTATAGCACAGAAGGTGGTATGTTGTATCGGGCACCAGCTTTTTCGAAAGCCGCAATGACTTTTTTTCGGTTGGCTTCATTGCCAAATTCGCCACGAATTGACCATTTGAATAAATAAGTTAAATACACATTCTTAAAATAACTATCAATTTGTTTCTTGTTATCAAAATCCAATTCATCAACATCGTCTTCAAACCATTTTTGGTATTTCAAAATATCCAATCGTTCTCCACTAGTATAGGCAATTTTTGTGCCATCGGCTTGTTTCTCTAGTAAATACCCTTTAGCAGCATCTATTTTAAAAAGGTCGGGTTTGCCAAAGCCAAGTGGTTTTAGTTGGTCTTCTGATGTTTTGGGTAGATTTTCATCTATAAAATCGGTTTCGCCTTCAACTCTAATATTACAATAATAGGTAAGCGGTGCATCTTTATCGTACCATTCTGGGTTTACATAGAAGGGGGTAAAACTAACAGTATTTGCTGTTGCTTCTGCAGTTAATAGTATAGGTTGGTCTGTGTCGTCTTTTAATGTAACCAATGTACCATCCTCTGTTTTAGCTTTAATTTCGGCTTCTAATGTAGTGCCATCATCAACACCTTCGGTTTCTACATATAGTTTTAAGTGCTCCCCATAAAATGCTGTTTTGGTATGGCCGTCCTCTTGTTTTAAGACTTGATCTAAGCTATCTCGCCACTCGCAAGACTTAATGTCTCTTACTTGAAACGAGATTTTAGCTATAACTTTATTGTTTTCTTTAAGTACTAAGGTCGTGTTCATAATTTATTCTTGTTTTACAACTTCCAATTCAACTATATCTGTATCGCTTTGTATGGTATAATGCAGTGTATCGTTTTCTAAAAGCTTCCCTTGGTATTTAAAATCTTTAGTTTTGTCTTCAAATGACAACTCTATTTCTGTCCCAATTTTGTTTTTAGAACGGATATGGACATAAATAGTTTGTCCTGGATTAAAAGAGGTGATTTTTTCACCTTGTGGGTTCGTTATAAAAGAATCGATGATTTTAGAGTTGCTGTCTTCGTCTTCTGAAGTCTCCCGCACCACAGGCGTTACATTACGATCAAAAGTTTTGCGCAGTTTGGTTTGGTACACGGCTACCGAAGCCGAAGACTCAAAGCCTTGGCAAGTAATTAAAAATAGTTCATAGTAAGGCTGTTTACTTTCAGACGAAAACTTTGATT
>CAZLTR010000316.1:0-3281 GCA_964562415.1 uncultured Hyunsoonleella sp.
CGATAATTCTAATGCTACATTTTGATTTTTCTTTACTTTTTGCCCCTTAGCTATGGATTGTTTCACTACAACACCAGTGCCTTTCACCTCTACTTTTAAACCCATATTCTCTAACAATGCTACAGCATCCATTGTTGGCAAGCCTGTAACATCTGGCATAATAGTTAGGTAGGTTTGAGCGGTCTTATAATAGCTTTGGTATTGTTGTTCTACACCTTCATGCTTCACCGCTAGCGACTCTATTTCATCTATTAAAGGCGTATCTGTAAATATTTTTTGGGCAATACTTTTAAATACTGGTCCAGACACATCTGCTCCATAGAAACCAACTTTTGTACTTGGTTTATGAATTACAACCACACAAGAATACTTAGGGCGGTCTGTTGGAAAATAGCCTGCAAATGAAGACACGTATTTCCTATCTTTACGCCAAGCCTCATAATTCCCATAATCGGTTCTTGCTGTACCCGTTTTTCCTGCCATAGAGAAGTTTTTAGAATACATTTTTTTTCCAGTACCTCTTACCACGACATTTTTAAGCATCTCTCGAATTTCTGCTAAAGTCTTAGCAGAACATATTTCTGGATTAATAACTTCCTTATCAAAACCTTCTACTTCTTTATCGAAAGCTTTTACCGATTTTATAAATCGAGGTTTCAACATTTCGCCATCATTAGCAATAGCATTGTAAAATGCTAAAGTATGTAGTGGCGTAAGTTGCAAATTATACCCATAAGCCATAGAAGGCAATGCATTTCTACTCCATATTTTATCACCTGGCTCTGGTATTACTGGCACACCCTCTCCTATAATTGGAATGTTTAACGAATCGTTAAGCCCCCAAGCCTTTATTTTTTCTATAAACTTATGAGGTTGCTTCGCATAGTGCTCATCTATCACAGTGGCCAACCCTATATTAGAAGATACTTCTAAAGCACGGGCTACCGAAATTTTTCCATGCCCTCTAGAATCACTTATTGTTCTCCCATAAAAGCGCTTTGTTCCCATTTTAGTATCAATAACCGTAGCCGTATCTACAACCTTATCTTCTAATGCCGCCATTAAGGCCATAACTTTAAATGTAGATCCTGGTTCGTGAGATTCGCCTACAGCATAGTTTAAACGCTCATAATAGGTGCCTTTTCGTGTGCGCCCTAAATTAGAAATGGCACGCACTTCTCCAGTTTCTACCTCCATAACCACCACACAACCATGTTCGGCCTCATACAACTCTAATTGTTGAAGCAAGGCGTGATGTGCAATATCCTGTATATTAACATCTATAGTAGTATACACATCTAAACCATCTTTAGGTTCTACCTTATTATAATCTATAATTGGCTTCCACTGGTTTTTCCCAATTTGCTGCTTAGCATGCACCCCATTGGTACCTCTTAAATAACGCACCCCAAAAGCACCATCAATACCTGGCCTGGTAATATGTCCCTGTTCGTCAATACGCTCGTAGCCTATAGTACGCTCTGCGATAGCCCCCATAGGATGCTCTCGCTTGGTTTTTTGCTCTACAATTAGCCCGCCTTTAAACGGACTTACATTTAGCAATGGAAAGGTTCTAAACCTAAGGTACTGCGAGTAGCCTAAATTTCTCGCTAACAACAAATACCTGTTTTTATTAATCCGCGCCTTTCGTATCTTTTTTTGATAATATGAGGCAGGCCTCTTGTTCCCATAAAACCGAGCTAAAGAATCACACAAAGGCTTTAAATTTTTCTCAAAACGTTGTGTAGATGGAGTTAATGCATCTAAACGAATATCATATTTAGGCACAGACGTTGCCAATAGGTTGCCATTGAGAGAATAAAGGTTCCCTCTATTTGCAGGAATCACGAAATCCTTTACAATATTAACAAGCTTGGCCATAACAGCGATGCCAAACAGAAACATAAAGCCTGCTACGACATACAATCGATTTAATATGTTCTTCTCAGTAACTGCCAAGTTGAAATTTTATTTTTGTGATTTTACCTTTATTTTTTTTGGTGGTATTACAGAGGGCTGTAATCCACGTGCTTTCATTTTAACGACTACCGCCGACTCCATTTTAAGTCGCATTAAACGAGACCGTCCATCTACAAATGCCGAACGCATTTCTTTTACCTCATTGGTTAAGCGCGCAATATCATGTACTTTTCTATCTGCACTATGCGAACTTGCAATCATAACAATAGCTAACACAGAAATAAAAATGATAATACGCCAATTTTTAAACGCATCGTCACTTACTAAAAATGTCCCTTTTAATATGTTAAATACGCGTTTTTTCATCACCTTACACAGCATTTAAACCACTGCCCACTATGTGTTTTATATTATTATAATTTCTCTGCAATTCTAAGCTTAGCACTTCTTGCTCTATTATTCTCTTTTATCTCTTCTTTTGTAGGCACTATTAGCCCTCCTACTTTTTTTAATGGGACTTCAAAATTCCCAAACATATCTCGCTCTGGCTCACCTTCGAACAACCCATTTCTCACAAAACGCTTTACCAAACGGTCTTCTAAAGAGTGGTACGAAATAAAACTTAAACGTCCTTTCTCTGCCAACAGCTCTGGCATTTGAAGCAAAAACTCCTTTAACACCTCTATTTCCTGATTCACTTCTATACGAATAGCTTGGTAGATTTGGGCCAAAATTTTATTCTCATAGCGTGGCGCCAAAAATTTCTTTAACACCTGTTTTAATTGCGCACTCGTACTTATCGCTTCCTCTTCACGATGCGCTACAATTAATCTAGCCATCGCAGATGCTGCTCTTAACTCTCCATACTGCGCAAATACTTGTCGCAGCTGGTCCTCTTCGTAAGTATTAATGACTTCGTAAGCAGACAAGCTATTATTTTGATTCATTCGCATATCTAACTGCGCTTCAAATCGCGTTGAAAATCCACGTTCTGCCACATCAAATTGATGTGATGACACTCCAAAATCTGCCAACACACCATCCACTTGCTTCACACCATGAAACCTCAAAAAACGCTTAACATATCTAAAATTCTCATTTATCAACACAAAACGAGGATCGTCTATAGCGTTCGCTAAAGCATCTTCATCTTGATCGAAGGCATACAAACGTCCATGTTCATTTAGCCTGCTTAAAATTTCCTTACTATGACCACCTCCCCCAAAGGTCGCATCTACATACACCCCATTAGGCTTCATATTTAAGCCATCTACTGTCGCCTTTAATAATACTGGATTATGAAACATCTTCGTCTTCATCTTGTCCCATGACTTCTTCGGCTAAATCTGCAAAAACTAAAG
>CAZLTR010000317.1:0-3279 GCA_964562415.1 uncultured Hyunsoonleella sp.
TCTCTAGTCATTCCTGGCTTACGAGGAATTCCAGATGTAATCACACAAACATCACTATTTGCCGTTTGCGCGTAATCGTTAGTTACACCAGTTATTTTAGTATCAAAACCGTTTAAAGAGGCGGTTTGCATTAAATCCATTGCCTTACCTTCGGCATAACCTTCTTTAATGTCTAATAGCACAACTTCAGATGCAAAATCTTTAATAGCAATATACTCAGCACAACTTGCTCCTACTGCTCCTGCTCCAACTACAGTAACTTTCATAAAATTTTATTTTTAATTATAGTATTATTTTTAATGTCTATATCTGTAGCACCTACAAATTTAAACCGCCACAAGTTACGAAAATATGTTCGCCCTTAATTGAAAACCGTAGAGGAACCTACTTTTGCTTTTTTGTTTTATCATTCTAACAATGAAGCCCCTGTTTTTTTTTTGATTTCGCAACTACAGCAGTGCTATTTTTCTTATTTTATAAAAGACTTTTTTAAAGCTTAAGATTATAGTATTTCTTTAACAGTACATTATCGTAACAAGCAACACTGCTTGGAACACTTAAGCCACCAACGTTGTCAAAAAAATTTTAAGCAAAAAAAAGTGCAGTTGACTAGACTGCACTTTCACTAATTAAAATAAAAACTAACTAAAAAACTAACTAAATAATTACGAATAACTAAATATATTGTCTATCTAAATCCAAAGTGAAATCCTAATGAAAAGGCATTAAACTCCGATAAATGATATTCTGCATTAAACCTAAAAAAGCCTAATTTCAATTTTGTTCCTATGGTGCCTCTTACAGCGGACACGTCACTTTCTACAGAAAACGGATCTGTGATTGTTGCTCCAGTAATCCCGTTACTGGTTACTCTGTAAGTCCCCAATAAATCCGATTCGGATTGACCTGTTATGAAACCTAAACCGCCATAAAAATTAATTACAGGTAGTTTAGTAGAACCTATCAACTGCAAAAGTACAGTATTTGCGGTACTTTCCAAACGTTGATTTTCTCCGCTAACAACAGAAGACGCTGATAAATCGTACTCTGCATCGAGCCTAGTGTAAGCCACTAAACCAGAAACTGCTACGGGCCATACTTTATCTGCTGGTAACCATTTTGTAAATTCAACTTGCAATCCTGCACCGTACATACCTATCGCCACATCATCTGTCTTTATTTGTGGTATGAAACGCGCTTTCAATTCTATGCCTTTACTTAACCCTACAGCCCCTTGAATAAAAGCTGTTGGCAATAGATTAGCACTATTATCTCCAATGCCGCTTGGCAATTCTATCTCTGCCGTTTGACTTCCAAAAATTGGATCATCAAATTCTAATACTACAACGATATTCGGATCGTTTTCACCAAGAACGCTTGCCACGTCTTGCGTGCTAGGCCCTTGTAAAAATTGTACGTTGTTATAATCGTTAGTATTTAGATTAAATGTTTTTTGCTTATCTTTAACAGTAGCAGCATTTGCAATAATTGAAATTTCAAATCCTCCAAGCGGTTTAGCTTTTCCAGAGTTGAACCAATTGGCATTCATACTATGCATTATGCCATTCGTTCCTGGAGCTAAATAATCGTTAGCAAAACGGCTAGCGTCTTCTCGTCCTGCTGCTAATAAGGCATCGATGTCGCTTTGTGCGTTTGAAACTGTAGCAATTAAAAGTAATGCTGTTGTTAGTATAAGAGATTTCATTGATTGACTTTGATGGTACAAATATAATCAAAAAAAAGTATCAAGCAACATTTAAACGAAAAAAAATGCGTTTTAACGATAAAACTTATGTGGTTTGTAGTAAAAAATAGCCCCAACACTAGGTGTTAGGGCTATTTACATATGTTAATTTTTTTTTAAAATTATGCATCAATATTTGCATAGATGGCATTTTTCTCTATAAAATCACGACGTGGTGGCACCTCATCTCCCATAAGCATAGAGAATATGCGATCGGCCTCAGAACCGTTATCGATTTGCACCAAACGCATGGTTCTAAACTCAGGATTCATCGTGGTATCCCATAATTGCTCAGCATTCATCTCTCCAAGCCCCTTATAACGTTGTATCTTACTCCCATCTCCAAACTGTTCTACAATACCATCGCGTTCCTTATCAGACCAAGCGTATTGTTTCTTCGCACCTCGTTTTACTAAGTATAAAGGTGGTGTGGCAATATAAATATGTCCGTTTTCTATAAGTTCCTTCATATATCTAAAGAAGAAGGTTAGGATTAAAGTTGCAATGTGACTCCCATCGATATCGGCATCACACATGATGACAACTTTATGGTAACGTAATTTAGACAGGTTAAGTGCTTTGCTATCTTCTTCGGTTCCTATGGTAACTCCTAATGCGGTGAAGATATTTTTAATCTCTTCATTCTCAAACACTTTGTGTTGCATGGCTTTTTCCACATTCAAAATCTTACCCCTTAAAGGCAATATCGCTTGAAAGTTTCTATCACGTCCCTGCTTAGCGGTTCCACCTGCCGAATCTCCCTCAACTAAAAACACCTCACACTTGCTAGGGTCTTGCTCGGAACAGTCACTTAGTTTTCCAGGTAAGCCCCCAATACTCATTACGGTTTTACGCTGTACCATCTCGCGTGCTTTTTGAGCAGCGTGACGGGCTTGTGCCGCAAGAATTACCTTTTGCACTATGATTTTAGCATCATCTGGGTTCTCCTCTAAGTAATCGGTTAGCATTTCGGACACGGCCTGACTTACAGATGCCGATACCTCTCGGTTTCCTAACTTGGTTTTGGTTTGTCCTTCAAACTGAGGCTCCTGTACTTTAACAGAAATGATCGCCGTTAGACCTTCTCTAAAATCATCACCAGAAATATCAAACTTTAATTTATCGGTAAGCCCAGAACTATCGGCATACTTCTTTAGAGTATGGGTTAAGCCTCGTCTAAAACCAGACAAATGGGTTCCCCCTTCATGGGTATTGATATTATTTACATAAGAGTGTAGATTTTCAGCATAAGAGGTATTGTAGATCATCGCTACTTCTACAGGGATATCATTCTTCTCCCCTTCAAATGCAATAACATGCTTCATTAAAGGTTCTCTTGTAGCGTCTAAGTATTTTATAAATTCTTTTAAGCCTTCTTGCGAGTGGAAAGTCTCTCCTTCGAAACTCCCATCTTCTTTAGTGGCGCGTTTGTCTACAATATGTATGGTAATGCCTTTATTTAAATAGGCCAACTCACGTAAACGGCTCGCTAAAGTATCATAGCTATACTCTAAGGTTTGGGTAAAAATGGTAGG
>CAZLTR010000318.1:0-3250 GCA_964562415.1 uncultured Hyunsoonleella sp.
GGTGACACTATTTTTTTAATCCATAATAAAAGTCAATACAATAAATACTATGATAACCCTAAATTGAATAGAACTCACAAGCATTAAAATTACTATAATTTCATTGCTATTAATTGTAAGCAGTGCTTTTTTTAAAAAACAAAATTCGTTTTAAAAGTAATGATCTTCCTATTTTTATAGTATTATCCGTTTTAATAATGCTTTTAGGTTTAATCTATTTATGGAATAGCAAACCTGATTATAACAAGCAAAAACACATGGTAAATTCTTGGAATGTTAAAATCGTAAATAAATCAAATACCCTCTCCAAAACTTAACGACAAAAAAGTCGTTGTAATTGCCTTAACTTCGAAATACATGAGTATTAATAATAAGCGGCAGCTTTTCAGGATACTCACGTCCCCCTTAGGTTCAAGATTAAACGTAATGTTTATAATTGTAGAAAAAGAAAGATTTTGCTTTTATTGAACAGATAAATCAATGCTTATCGGAGCAATTCAACTGTTTTGAAGATATTTAACATTACCACTCTAACTTCTAGAGTTTTAGCATAGTTTTAGTATATTTACGAGGGTGTTTTTTGAGATATTACCTAAGCTCTAAATTCCAATTAATAACAAATAGCAAAAATCTAACATAAATATCTAAACAAGATGAAAAATTATATTACAGTCTCGTTCTTTGTTTTATTTGTTTTAAACGTGCAAAGTCAAAACCCAGATTTATTTAAGCAATTACATGAACCTATTAAAACTAAAAATTTCGAACAAATAGGATTAAATAGTGATGGAGTTTTATTTGGCATATCTCAAAAAGATGCTCCTAATGATAAGGAAGGTTTACAAGACTATTCTGTAAATGCAATCAAAGACGGTAAAGTTTCAAATATAATAAACGGCCAGGGAAAATATTTAAAAAAAATGTTTTTTGATGAGATTTTTGTAGTCTCAAAACATAAATATTTTCCTATAACAAATAAAACTGGTCCTTATGATAGATTTAATAGCCTTGCTTTTGAGGTCTTCAATTATTCAGGAAAAAAGTTAAATGAAATTGAAATAAAGGAGGTGAATCGTAGGACATATATACATACGCCAGCTGACTACCAAAAACATGGAATATTAACAACAAGCATAAAAACTAATGATGGACAAATTATTATGGGAGTAATAGGTGCCTATGAGGGGAAATATGATTATAACCTTAGTGTAAGGAACACTAATGTTAGAGTTAATAAAATAAGTGCGCCAAATATTGAATGGTTTCAAAAACATGAATTTTTCCTTTTAAAGATATCTCATAACGGAAAAAAGCAGTGGATAAAACGCTTTGCGCTAAATGGTAATTTACCAGATGTAAGTTTTTACAAAAACTTGAAATACCAAGAAGGCTTTGTTGTTTTTAATGGAAATGGGGGACAAAAGCATGATGTATTTTATTTTGATAAAAATGGAGAATTATTGAAAAAGGAAAAATGGGAAGGCTTGAGTAATAAATTTAAAGAAACACTTTATAGAAAAGAACGAGGATACACCTTTTCCTTTAAAACAGTAAAAAATAAAGACAGTAAAAAAAATAAGAAACCTAAAAAGCAAGACTACTTAACGACATATAATAATTCTAATGAGAAAATTTCAGATACGATGATATCAGAAGATGCTTTTGTTACGGGATCTATTATTCGAGCTGAAGAAGCATTTAAAAGCGTAGTCGTAATCTACAAAACATCTAAGAAGAAAGTAGAAGATAAATATTATATGAGTGTCTTTGATAAAAATTTGAAAAGAATAAAACATTATGAACTATCAAACTTTGGAAAGACAAAAACAAAAAATTTAACAATTATTGAAAGAGATGACCTGTTAATTATAAAAAATAAAAAGTTTATTAATATTTACAATAAGGAATTTAATTTAATATGGCAGCATAATTCTCTAGATGCCTCATTAGGTAATTATTTATTATTTGAAAAAGGACATCTTGTTTTTTTTGATAATTCTTATTTACATCACTACAAAAAAAATTAGTAATGTAAATCTAAAATACAATTAATATTTTATAACTAATGCTATTTATTTTACAAAATGGAAGAAAAGATACGTTATTTATTACATTACTTAATACTAAATAAACTCCATTAAAATAAACGTTTTTTAATCTACATAAACGAACAAAAATTTCGCATATATGCGGTTTCTTTTTCTACTATTCTTAAGTCAAACTCAGGTTACAATAGTTCCGTTTGGCGTGCGCTACACTACACCTCAAAACGCGACACCTCGATGACATCTCCTGCTTTCATTTGCGCTATAGTAATTCCCCCTACCCGTACACGTACCAGTCGTAATGTAGGATAGCCTACGGCAGCAGTCATTTTTCGAACCTGCCTAAACTTTCCTTCGTTTAAGGTAATCGATACCCAAGACGTAGGGCCGTGGCGGGCATCTCTAATTTTCTTAGAGCGTTCTGGTACATCAGGAGGCGTTTCTAATTTAAAAGCTTTACAGGGTTTTGTGGTATACGTTTTTCCATTCACGCCTATAGCGACACCTGCTTGTAACTGTTGCAATGCGCTTTCAGACAGGTCTCCATCTAACTGCGCATAGTACTCCTTATCTACTTTTCTGCTATTTACATAGTCACTCATTTTACCATCTGTGGTGAGTAATAACACCCCTTCAGAGGTTTCATCTAAACGTCCTATCGCCATAATGCCCTCTGGAAAAGCATGAAATTCGCCTAAAAAACGTTTGGATTGCTGTTTAGAGTCGTGACTTTTAAACTGACTAAGCACTCGAAAGGGCTTGTAGATGATAAAATGACGGTGTTGCGGGGTATCAGCTACTTTCATTGAGAATGCGATGCACTAAGGCTTTTGTTGGTGTTTGTCCATTCATTTTAGTACGCACCTCTTCAAAATCGACTTTAAAATCGCAGCCCGAAGTATACGCACTACAACCATAAGCTGTTTTGCCTTTTAGTACAGTGCCTGTTTTACACTTGGGGCAAAGTAAGCTGTCGTTCGTATGTGTAGCCGCTGTGGGTTTAGGGGCCACCTTAGGTTCTAATTTTAATTTAAAATCGGCATCCAAACGCAATAAACCCTCTACAGGACCTGCCTCTGTTTTAAAGCCTTTTAAATTTACCGTGCTTCCTTTTTGCAACAGGCGTATAAATTGTTTTTCAGATACTTTCTTATCGCCATACTTAAAAGGCATTACAAAATTACAGCCTGTTTTGTAGGCGCTAC
>CAZLTR010000319.1:0-3203 GCA_964562415.1 uncultured Hyunsoonleella sp.
TGGTTGATGGTTGATGGTTGATGGTTGATGGTTGATGGTTGATGGTTGATGGTAAGCTATAAATTTCATAAAACACAACGCGTCTAAACCTATAAAACTTATAAACAATTCAACAATTCAACAGTTAAACAATGATACAATTCAACGATTCAACAACTAAACAATTAAGCCTTGTACTATTTTTTCTTTTGGGACTCCAACTTTATGCACAGGACTCGAAATTTGCGATCGAAGCGAATTATCCTTTGCCTATTGATGATAATTTTTTAGGGAGAAGTTTCAATGGTATTGTCGATTTAGGAGTGAATTACAGGTGTATTGCAGCGCCTCTAATAAATATTGGCATCGCTTTAAATGGCGGTTTGTACCGAAACACGAAAGATGAGCGTGTTCAACCTTTTGATGTTACCATACTTTTTATACAGCCACGTATTTTTAGTGAATTCAACATCGCCTCCACACCAAACTTCCATCCTTCTGTAGGACTTGGCTATTCTATTTTAAGCATTGAGGCCACAAATATCAATCCTTTTGTTGTTGGAAACACAGGGAGTAACCTTAGTGAGAATCAAAATGGATTTCACTTTAATCTCGGTGCGGCCTATGACATTAACGACAAGGTGTTTGCACAAATACAGTACCAGTTTACCAAAATAAATATTGACAACCCTGTACCAGATATTGCTTTTAATGCCAATATCAATATTTTAAAGTTAGGATTGGGCTACCGTTTTTAACTCAATACATATCAAAGTAATTTTACTTAATGTATACTCAAAGTATTGGAGCCATCACAACAAAGGTTCACTTAATCTGGTATATTAAATGATGTAAATACTTTACCCGATGAAGAAATCGCCATTTGCTTCGATTTAAATACCACAAAATTCTTTTTTGCGGCATGTATCATTGCCAGTATCTCGTTAACATTACCATTCTGGGCAGCAGAAAGTCCACCTTTAGTAAATATTTCGGAAGCCAAATACACTACGGGCGAATTTTTAATAATCCTTTTCGCAAGCACTGTGCTGGATCTATCGGCATGTGTCATCATAACCTTTTCACCTGTAAACCCACCAACAATCACACAATCGGAAGCACCACCACTCCAAGCACCATGTTTCGAATTATGCATATCGGCCATCTGCACCAAATTATCTTTAAAATCATCAATCACCCCCTGTTTATTAGCCGCTACTTTGCTATCTATAAGCGCTCCATTGGCTTGCTCTTGTTCTGTAGGAACCACCTCATGGATGGACCAATTCGCATCGTCTGCCCTAACCCACTGGTCTATAAAAGTCCCTAAGGCAATATTATATTCCAAATCGGCACCGTTTCCGCGGCACCCTATAATAGTCCATGGTATATTTTTCCCGTCTTCTACAACTTTTTGTCCTTGAAGACTAGCCCCATCTCCACCAATAACACGTTGTACAACACCGTAATTCGCATTTGCTGTTTTGGCCTGTACAGGAGCAGGATTTTGTAGGGCTTTAGCTCCCATAATATCGGCTTCTTTTTCCAGACCATAGTCGTCATTAAGAGCAACTTTACCTTTCAATTGCTTTGTAGGTTGTACCCGTCCCTGCTTTTGTTGTACAACATGCCATGCTTCATGAGGCAAATGCCGTTCTTGGCCCACTCCCAAATGAATATCTGTACCTTGCGCATAAGCATGCGCTTGTAATTGGGCAGGTTTATTAGAATTATAATGTACCTTTACATCATCCATGGCATAACCAGAAAGGTGTTCAACACCTGTCTTTAACGCGTCTGGCAATCCTGTATTATTTTCTTTTTTTTGAATAGGTTGCTTTTTATTTTCAGTAAATTGTTGGGATGCGGCCTGAAATTGAACTGTTTTTGTAGCTTGTGAACTGTTATTAATAGCCTCTTGCCATTGCACTTGCTGCAACGCCTCCAATCGGTTACTCTTAAACTGAAATGTAGCCTGCGCTCCATTTTGTTTCTCAGACCTTGTTTGAGGATTCAATTGCTTTTTGGTGTGGTCATTGTCGTAAGCCTCCATACGTGAGTTTTATTTTCCCTACTAAAATAAGAAATTAAACACATTAAAAAAGACCTGTTTTAACAAATTGAATTGCTCTACTTAAGATTGCTTAATTCGAAAACAAAACTCCAGCCCCTTTTCTTTATTGTAGAATAACACAGGGAAGCCAACACCATTGCCATTGCCAAAAACTTTTTCGATTCTTTCTAGAGACATAATCCATAAAATTATCTTTAGTACTTTCTTTTATTGGAAAAACATGTTGACAGGGAAGTCTTCAGTACAATTTCATCCTAATTTTTGGAAAAAACTTTTTATACAGCCACGTATTTTTAGTGAATTTTTATTTGTTCCCACTACACTATCTATTCCTTCATCAAAGGATATGAAGTTTTCAGCTGTTACAAGGCTATCTTGTGATGTTATCGTATAACTACTTTGCCCGTTTATTACAATACAACTTAAAATAACAAATACTAACAGCACTATTTTCATCATAATTGCGTCAGTAATCTAGTAGCACATCTCTACTTTTTTAGTATTATTTTATCTTCAACTTGTATCTGTGAAATTTAGCTAATTTAGACTCTTCTAGAGCTTTAATACTATCCAGTTTATTTTCTTTAATGTTTATATCATAAATATAGTTTAGTGGTGTTTGTTTCTTTGGTATTGGGATTAGCACCTCCTTAGTTTTAGGTAGATACTTGAATGTTACGTCTCTTAGTAGTTTGTTGTTAGACTTTACGATGTAGTATTTTAATATTTCACCTTTTTTGATGAAAATTAAATTGAGCTCAGTTTCAAAATTAGTATTTCCTCCAATTCCTATTAACATGTAAATATTTTTAGTTATTTTTCTTACGGAACGAGCAACAAAAGAAGGATCAACTGGATTATAACCATCATTATTTACAAAATTAAATAAAGGTGTATGATATGAGAATTTTAGTTTACACTTTCTATGTTTTACGATAACACTATCTCTACCCTCTTCATAACTAATGAAGTTTTGAACAATAACTTTACCATCTTTTGATTGTATTTTATAACTAGTTTGGGTATATCCTTTGCTTAAAATCAATAAGAAGATAATAGAAAGTATTTTTTTCATTTTTTCAACTGTTTATTTAATAAAATGTTTTCCTAATAAGATATAACGCCAAGCAACCCATCTTATGTAACATTT
>CAZLTR010000320.1:0-3146 GCA_964562415.1 uncultured Hyunsoonleella sp.
CTTTCATACCAGCACCAAGTGCTACTTTTGCAGTAGCTTGACCAATACGACCAAAACCTAAAACACCTAATGTTTTTCCTTTTAGTTCGGTACCTTTGGCATAGGCTTTTTTAAGCGCTTTAAAGTTTTTATCACCTTCTAGAGGCATTTCTCTGTTGGAATTATGTAAAAAACGTGCTAAACCATATAAATGTCCAAAGACCAATTCGGCTACAGAATGCGAGGAAGCTGCTGGTGTATTGATAACGTGTAAGCCTTTTTCTCTAGCGTACTCTACATCAATATTATCCATACCAACACCACCACGACCAATTATTTTTAGTCCTGGACAGGCATCAATAAGATCTTTACGCACTGTTGTAGCACTACGTACTAATAAAACAGCAATATCTTTGTCATTAATATAATTAACTAACTGCTCTTGTGCTACGGTAGTTGTGCTCACCTCGTAACCCGCTTTTTCTAACGCATCGATCCCACTCTGTGAGATGCCGTCATTTGCTAATACTTTCATATCTAAGTTTAAAGTTTAGAGTTTATAGTTTAAAGTTGAAACAACTGTAAGCGATAAACCTTTTTTAAATTTCTATTTATAATACTATGCTTTAAAGCGCTTGCATGCTACAAGCCCTTTAAAAGTATTAAGCTTTACTTTCTAGTTCACTCATTACTTCTACGAGTACTTTTACACTGTCTAGAGGTAATGCGTTGTACATAGAAGCTCTGTAGCCACCTACACTTCTATGTCCATTCACAGCACTGATACCAGCATCTTTAAGCATGGTTTCGAAGGTTTCCTTTAGATTTTCATTTTCTAAAGTAAATGTCGCATTCATCATAGAACGGTCTTCTTTAGCAGCAAAACCTTTAAATAAAGGGTTTAGGTCTATTTCAGAATACATAAGACGCGCTTTTTTTTCGTTTTCCTTTTCTATAGCCGCAACACCGCCTTGGGCTTTTAACCATTCTAAGGTTAACATACTGGTATATACTGGGAATACAGGAGGCGTATTAAACATACTGCCTTTGTCAATATGTGTTTTATAATCCATCATTGATGGGATTTTACGAGACACTTTACCTAAAATGTCTTCTTTAACTACAACAAGCGTCGTTCCAGCAGGACCCATATTTTTTTGAGCTCCAGCATAGATGATACCAAATTGTGAATAATCAATATTGCGAGAAAAAATGTCACTACTCATATCACAGACCATCGGAATATCAGATTTAGGAAAAGCTTTCATTTGCGTTCCATAAATCGTATTGTTTGAAGTACAATGGAAATAGTCGTAATCTTCAGGGATATCATAACCTTTAGGGATGTAATTGTAGTTCGCGTCTTTTGAAGAAGCGACCTCATAAACATCATCATATATTTTGGCTTCCTTAATAGCCTTTGCTGCCCAAGATCCAGAGTTTAAGTATCCTGCTCTTTTTTCTAATAAATTAAGAGCTACCATTAAGAATTGTGTGCTGGCACCACCTTGAAGGAATAATGCTTTGTAACCTTTACCTTCTAAGCCTAAAAGTTCTAAAGCTAAAGCTCTTGCATTTTCCATAATGTCTACAAAGGCTTTACTTCTATGAGATATTTCTAGTACGGATAAACCACTGTCGTCTAAATCGACAACACCTTGAGAAGCTTTTAATAATACTTCTGGTGGTAAAATACTAGGGCCTGCACTAAAGTTGTGTTTCTTCATCTGTATGCTTATTTCTTATTTATGTTTGTCATAATGGTAAATTTTACATAGGTGCTAATTAATGTTAGACTACCATTAACTTAATAGGGTTATATGTTTATATAACTTGAAATTTTAAAGATGCAAAGGTCTTAATTTTAAAGTGATTTTTTATAAAAAAAATGATAATTTTTTATTAAAAGCGTCTGTTTATTTCTAAAGCATAAAGTGGATTTAATAGAGGTGGTTACAACTATAATGTCTCTTATAGTGTTTTTAAGTATTGAATTGCAGTGTGATAATTTTAGGCATTTAGACGCAATGGGTATGGTGCTATTTTTTACAATAGCCCAGTACCGCTTAATGGAAGGTATTTATTTTAGAGTTGTATTAAACTTTAATGCGCTAAAGTGAGCTTAAAAAGTGAAGTGTGTCTTTACCATCAGCATAATCCCATAGTTTAGGCTGTTGCGCTTCTCCAAAAGGAATTTCTCCCGTAGTGAAGTTTTGTGAAACCACACATTGTATGCGATCCTTATCTGTATTTAGTTGTGTTTTAAGGCTTTCGGTATCATCGTAATATTCGTAGAAAGCAGTTGCTATGGGAGATGCATAACTTTTATCTTCTTTTATAATGAAGAATCCATTTTCTAACATGTCAAATTCGCTCATGAGATAAACGGCTTTGTTGTAATCGTAATTATTGGCGTATTTCGCT
Source organism: uncultured Hyunsoonleella sp. (assembly GCA_964562415.1). GTDB lineage: Bacteria > Bacteroidota > Bacteroidia > Flavobacteriales > Flavobacteriaceae > Jejuia. The sequence goes on from CAZLTR010000320.1 coordinate 2,404, forward strand.
TCGTTAATAATGGGGTGCCAATGGTAAATAGCTTCAAAAAAAGTATTAAAATCGTAGCCTCTAGGAACAAAAAGTTTGGAAACGTTTCGACAACCTAAGCCATAGTATCTAAATATATCTTCTGAAAGTCTTTTTAAGTCTTCTATAGTTTCTTGCCCTGTTAATACCGCTACAGAATTTCGATTGGCTCTTATAATAGCAGGTTTGTTTTTAAAATAATACTCAAAATAGCGTGCTGTATTATTGCTTCCTGTTGCTATAACCGCATCAAAACCCTCCATAGTGTTATCCGTAAATTGAATAGACCCCTTAAACTCTGGAGCCACGTACTCTAAATACTTAGCTAAAAAAGGCAGTAAATGTTTATCGTTAGAAGATTGTTTCACAAGCACATGATGTCCTGCTAACAGTACGCATAAAAAATCATGAAACCCTACTAATGGAATATTACCAGCCATTATAATTGCCACTTGTTTGGGTGTAGCAGGATGGATAGCGTAAGGAGCAACCCATGTATTGAGGTTGTCTAGTGTTAAAGCTTTAGCCCAAGAGGCCAAAGTAAATTTAATTTGAGTCGCAGTAAACCAACCGTTATGGGTTTCTGCTAGTTTAAGTTGGTGCTTAAAACCATCGAAAAATAATGCGTTGTGCGGTACAGTATCATTTTGTGTGACGTGATCATTAGAAAATTGACGTATAAAATCGCCCAATTTAACAAAAGCAGTAATTCTTTCTTCTAATTG
>CAZLTR010000321.1:0-2573 GCA_964562415.1 uncultured Hyunsoonleella sp.
CGCCTTCAACTGCGGCGGTATCTTGAATTAAAAGGGGCATATTATATATAGACATAATAATAAAATTTTAATGGTTAATGTTTTTAGAGAGAGAATAAAAGCAAGTTCTTTACGGATTAAAAGAACTTGCCCATTCTTTATTGTTGTTGTGTTGTTGTATTATTGTTTTGGTACTTTCTTAAATTAGAATGCGTAGATCGCAGCTAATGTGAAAGACGCTAAGCTGTTAGTAGCTTGTAAATCGCTGTCTAAGAAAGGCTCAACATCGTTTCCAGCAGAATCTAATCTAATTTCTGGCTTGATAGTTAAGTTTTCTATAGAGTAACTTCCTGTTAATGTTAAACCTAAAATGGTATTATCATCAACACCATCGATATCTACGTAAGTACCAAAAAACTCACCTCTTAAACCAAGAGAGAAATCGTCAGATAATGCATACTGTGGGTATAAAGCAGCGCCATAAAACCCAGCATCATTACTGTTTTGGTAAGCAGCGTTGATCCCTAAGTAAAATTCATCAGATAAATCGAATCCACCTGTGTAATCGATCTCAAAACCTAAAACAGCGTCGTTGTCATAGTAGAAGTTTAAGAACTGCCCTTTATAGCCTAATTGAAGACCTAAAGCAATATCTCCAGTAACATTGCTATCAACATCAGTTGCATTCATAACAGCAGCCATTAAGCTGAAATCATCAGATAAAGCAAAATCGGCTTTTAAACCTACATGAGAAAAAGGTCCGTTAGAAAATAAATAAGATGTACTGTAGTTAAAGTTTCCAACAGGAGAAATTACTTCATATCCTAAATACGTGTTAAAACGACCTAATGTTAACGTTGTAGCATCAGATACATTCAAGTAAGCATATAATTGGTTGATGTTATTACCTGTGATAGCGTCATTTCCTCTTGGGCCAAAAACAACATCTGCAACAGCACCTACTTTATCACCTTCATAAGAAGCAATAAGATTAGCCATACCTAAAGCAAAACCTGTTTCGTTAGCAAATGAAGTTCCAGGAGCTTGTACAATTGCGTTGCCATCATCGTCACTGGCAATAGCAGCATCAGAAGATGTTAAGTTAGTTCTGTAATACGTGTCTACAGATCCACCAATAGAAAGCTTTTTTTCTTCAGCATCTTGTGCAAATCCAAATGAAGCTGCAAACAACATTGAGAGTGTAATTAATTTTTTCATAATGTTTAAATTTTGGTTATTAATTTTTAAAATTATTTTTAAGACAAGTGCTAAACTATTTAAAAAAGAGTTTCCCCCCTAAATTTTTGGGGGTTAATGATTTATTTTTGTCATTTTTCAAATTTTACCCCCTTTTTTTTAGAGGTATTCTGTTTTTTGTTAAATTTTATGAGTTTTTAACAACCCCATTATTTGAATAATCGTCAAAATTTAACCTGTTTCTATGCAGTTTTTTTTGACAAAAACATAATTTCCCTTATATAATTTAGAGATTCTTATTTATCATTATATATATGGTATTGAATATTTAATAATATATGTCTCTATTATTGATAGAAAACGATTTTTAGGTTTAGTTCTATTAAAAAATCGAAATAATGAAATGCGATGCTTTATAAATATAAACTCAATGCCTACCTTTGTATTTCGACGCTTTTTTAATTTAATTATATCGTTGATTATGCTGAAGAAACAAGGATTATATTCCCCCGAATTTGAACATGAAAACTGTGGTGCTGGTTTTATTTGTAATCTCAAAGGCGAGAAAACAAATCAAATTATACACGATGCTTTAGAGATTCTAGTAAAACTAGAACATAGAGGTGGTGTGAGTGCCGATGGTAGAACTGGAGATGGTGCTGGTTTGTTAATAGATATCCCTCACGATTATTTTAAACGTGTGTGTGATTTTAGTATTCCAGAACAAAGAGAATATGCGGTTGGTATGGTGTTTTTGCCTAAAAACCAAAACCAATATAAATTTTGTAAGGATACTTTTGAGAAAGAAGTATTAGCACAAGGTTTAACCGTTTTAGGGTGGAGGGAAGTGCCTGTAGATTCGACACAGTTAGGACAAATCGCTTTAGCGTCTGAACCTAGTATTGAACAATTATTTGTTGGAAAAAGTGAAGCGATAGACGAAGTTACGTTTAAAGCAAAATTATATGCTGCACGTAAAATTACAGAGCACGCTGTAAGCGCTTCTAAAATTTCTGAAAGCTCGTATTTCTACGTGCCAAGTTTGTCAACGACAACATTGATATATAAAGGTATTATTATGCCTGAAGATATAGGGCCTTATTATACCGATTTACAACAAGAGGATTTAGTAACGCGTTTGGCTTTAGTGCACCAGCGTTTCTCAACAAACACAATGCCAACATGGGAGCTGGCACAACCGTTCCGCTTCATGTGTCAAAATGGTGAAATCAATACCCTTCGTGGTAACGTAAGTCGTATGCGAGTACGTGAGGAAATCATGAAAAGTGATGTGTTTGGTCCGCAAATAGATAAATTATTCCCAATCATATTGCCAGGAAAGTCAGATTCTGCGTCTATGGATATGGTTGTAGAGTTGTTAACGCATACAGACCGTT
>CAZLTR010000321.1:2583-3142 GCA_964562415.1 uncultured Hyunsoonleella sp.
TTCCAGAGATCATGATGATGATGATTCCTGAAGCTTGGGAAAAACACGCCACCATGTCTGAAGAGCGTAAAGCATTCTACGAATACAATGCTTGTATTATGGAGCCTTGGGATGGTCCTGCTTCAGTTCCATTCACAGATGGGGATTATATAGGTGCGTTATTAGACCGTAATGGTTTAAGACCGTCTCGATATACAGTGACTAAGAGTGGTAAATTGATCATGGCTTCTGAAGTTGGTGTGGTAGAAGTTGCCCCAGAAGATGTAGCGTCTCATGGTAGACTAGAACCTGGTAAAATGTTTTTAGTAGACATGAACGAGGGGCGCATTATTGATGATGAAGAAATTAAAACAAAAGTAGTATCGCAACGTCCTTATAAAGAATGGTTAAACGAAGAGCGTTTGCATTTAAAAGACGTGCCTTATACAAACGAAACCTGTCCTATCGAAACCATCGATATTAAAACAAGACAGCGTTTATTTAACTATACATTCGAGGACATCCAAGAAGTAATCACACCAATGGCAATTGTTGGTAAAGAAGCTTTAGGATCTATGGG
>CAZLTR010000322.1:0-3096 GCA_964562415.1 uncultured Hyunsoonleella sp.
ATTTCTAAGGTTTCCTCTTGTGGGAGTAATTGTTGCTTTGTAAAAGGCGACAATGGTTCTGACATGTTAGTTGTATTTAGCTGACCTCAAATTACAAATAATTTTGGATACCACTTCGCTTTTATGTAGAAAATCGATAATGTGGAAAACAGAGCTTTCTAAGTTTGAGCTAAGATTTTAAAAGTACAGCTTGAGCCTTTGCCAAATGTTTTTAGGAGAGAGCTTAAACTCATCTTCTAACTCTTGCATGCTTTTCGTTGTTTCGTTAATTTTTTTGAAAATGCGTGCTCTAACTAAGTATATAGTTGGAATTATTATGGCCATTACTATTATTATATATATGCTATGGTTAGTGTCTGCAAAATAGAGATCATCATTTAAAACGACTAAAGTTTGATATATATACATGCATATAGGGACTAATATAGCATGAAACCACCAATGTCTACAGGTGAAAAACCATATAAATAAAAGGAAAAGTGGAATTAATTTACCTGTTAATGTCCAAGCAAATATGAGTGTACTTTGATAATATAGGCTAGTGTAAGTACCAAAAAAAGTGTCCCAAGACTTTGCGTCTGGAACACTTTCATGTAGATTGAATAATAATGGAGTTACAGCTATAAAAGTAGCTATAATACTACCTATTATAAATCTGTTTTTACCTGTCTCCGCCTGGTTTTTTAATTCTGTTTTTTGGAACTCCTGCTGTTGGCTCTTCATTGTCTTCTAATGAATTTGGCGTACAAGCTGAGAATAAGGATACACTAATAATTGCCGTAGCAATAAGATACTTTTTAATTTTCATTTCTTAAGGGATTAGATTAATTAAGAGGCCGCAAAAGTATTTTAAAGCTTTAGATTAAAATCCTCCAAAAATGTTAAAGAAATGTTAAAAATATATAATATGATAATTCCTGTTATGGCTTTACCACACTGGGTTTGTAAGTGTTTTTATAAAGTTTTTTTATGTGTATAAAAATTCAGCTTGATCGTATGTTTATTCTTTAGTGTTTAGTTTCAATAGTCTTTGATTTTCAGAGATTTCAGTAATATAAACAGTATTGTAAGTGTCAGGTAACATGTTAGTTATGATTTCTGGCCACTCAATTATCACCCAATTGTTGGAGTATAAATAGTCTTCAATACCAAAATCGTATAATTCTTCAATATCATTTATTCGATATAAGTCAAAATGATAAAGCAATCCGTCTTGCGTTACGTGCTCATTTACGATAGAAAATGTGGGACTGCTAATAGGGCTAGTCACACCTAATAATTCAGCTACACTTTTAACCAATGTTGTTTTACCAACTCCCATAGTACCATGAAGTAAAATAATTTTTGACTTGCAGGAATCTAAAAGTCTGGTTGCTACACTGGATATGTCTTTTAGAGTGTAATGTATTTCCAAATTTACACGTTGTTTCTACACAATAATACAGATTTTTATTTAAAAACGCTAAGAACAGAATACTTTTTAACGATTTTTTTTACATCTCACAGGTGTTCTTTTACTTAGGGGTGAAGACAACAAAAGGAATTACCATTTCTTCTAAAGACACGCCTCCATGTTGATAGGTGTTACGATAATAACTCACATAATGATTGTAATTATTAGGATATGCAAAAAACAAGTCGCTTTTAGCAAAAATAAAAGAACTACTCATATTGATTGTTGGCAGGTGTATATCTTTGGGGTTATCGGCAACCAAAACGTCCTTTTTGTCGAAGGTTAAACTTCGACCTGTTTTGTAGCGTAAATTTAAACTGGTATCTCTGTCGCCTATAACTTTAGAAGGGTGTTTTACGTTTATGGTGCCATGATCTGTGGTGAGTATAAGTTTAAATCCCATATTTTGCGCCTGTTGTATCATCTCTAGTAGAGGTGAGTTTTTAAACCAGCTTAAAGTTAAAGATCTGTAAGCTTTGTCATTAGATGCTAATTCTTTAACCACATCCATTTCTGTTTTGGCATGAGATAACATGTCTACAAAATTATAAACAACTACGGTTAAATCGTTGTTTTTTAATGACTTAAAGTTTTCGGCTAAACGTCTGCCTCCCTTTAAATTAGTGATTTTGTGATACTCACACTTTAAGTTAGAAAGCCCTAAGCGTTTCATTTGTGCTTCAAGAAAATCAGCTTCGTGTAAATTTTTCCCACCTTCATCGGTATCATTTTTCCAATATTTTGGGAATAATTTTTCCATTTCACTAGGCATCAAACCTGAGAAAATAGCATTTCTAGCATATTGAGTAGCTGTGGGTAAAATACTAAAGAAAGCGTCTTCTTGTGTTTTCTTGTAATGGTTGTTAATTATAGGTTCAAAAACCTTCCATTGGTCGTAACGTAAATTGTCAACCACGACTAACAAGGTTGGTTGTCCTGCCTGTAATTCTGGAGCAATTTTTTCTTTAAAAAGGGTATGAGACATTACAGGAGCATCTACAGAGTTGTCGAACCAATCGGGGTAGTTTTTGTCTATAAATTTACCAAACTGTGTATTTGCTTCCGTTTTTTGAGATTCTAAAATCTCAAACATACTCGCGTCTTCAATATTTTCTAGTTGGATTTCCCAGTAGATTAATTTCTGGTACAAATGAACCCAGTCCTCGTAAGAATTCACCATAGCGAGATCCATCGCTATTTTTCTAAACTCCTGTTGGTAGTTTGAAGTCGTTTTTTCTGAAACCAATCTCGAGTGATCGAGATTTTTTTTCAAGCTTAATAAAATTTGATTGGGATTTACAGGTTTTATAAGGTAATCGGCAATTTTATTACCAATAGCTTCCTCCATTATATACTCTTCTTCACTTTTTGTAATCATTACTACAGGAAGACTGTCTTGCTTTTCCTTGATTTCATTTAAGGTTTCAAGTCCTGTTAAGCCTGGCATATTTTCATCTAAAAAGACAATATCAAAATTATGATCTTCAATAATGTCTATAGCTTCTGTGCCATTATTACAAGTCGTTACTTTGTAATTCTTCTTTTCAAGAAATAAAATGTGTGGTTTTAATAAATCTATTTCGTCATCAACCCAAAGGATATGTATCATATTTATGTTATTTTATAATTCGATGTTCTATTTT
>CAZLTR010000323.1:0-3091 GCA_964562415.1 uncultured Hyunsoonleella sp.
CCCATCAACAACAAAATCTACAGTTTTGGCAGCAGCCAAGTAGGTAAGAATAGCATATAGTGCAGTTTCAATAGAGAGGACATAAGCCCCAAATGAGAATATGATGATATTTATCATTAGCAGTACATCTCCAACAGTAATAGACAGTTTTCTGCTCAGGTAAATGGCGAGTACTTCTGTGCCATCAATAACACTTCGGCCACGCATGGACATGCCAATACCTAAGCCCAGAAAAAAACCTCCAAAAACGGCAATAAGCAATTTATCTTCTGTTATAATAGGGTACTCCACAAAGTGAACTACAAAAGCCAACAGGGCAATAGCGCCAACACTTCTTAGTGCAAATTTTAAACTTACGGTTTTAGAAGCTAATATTATAAATGGAATATTAACGATAATTAAAAGGACGCCCAGTTTTAAGGACGTTATATTTTCTAATAAGAGCGAAATTCCAGTGGCGCCACCATCTATAAAATGGTTAGGTAATAAAAAGCCTTTTAGACCAAAGCCAGCCGAAAACACCCCTATAATAATAAAGATATATTCGCTAACCGCATGAGATAGCTCTACCTGAAGTCGTCTTACTAAAGGAACAATTTCTTTAGTACTCACAGGTGTTTTACCAGCGTGTTGTTTTTCTAGTTTTTTTCGCGCAACATCAATGAGTATTTTGGATAAGAATGGATTCATGTAGTTTTAGTGCCAGTTTATAAAAAAGTACTTGATTTTTGCAGTATCAGGAATTTGAGCAGCTTCAATTTTTAAATCCATATCTACCCTTAAGTTAGAAGGTAATTCTTTTTTATCGATGGTAAAGCTTGCATTGAGGCTTTTTACAGTAATTACAATGGAGTTGATGAGGTTGTCAATTCTAGAGATGTCGTAGGCCTCTGCAATGTCCTTAAACGTACTTATTGTAGAAATGTTATCGACTGTTTTGTATTTAGCATCTATAATTTTAACGGTTTCTATTACCGAAGTAGAATCTAAACTTTCGGCAGGAATAAGTTCGAGCAGTTTATGGCCTGCCTTATCAAATATATCAATGTTATTTCTAGCTCCTGTAAACTCATCGCCACCAATATGCTTTACTAAGGAGTCGCTAGCAAAAATAGCTTTAAGATCCTTAACCTGAGTAGAGTCGGTTAACAAACCTACATGCTGTTTTGCGATTTCGAAAGGGTCTTGTGCTTTGCGACAAGATGTAATTAGTGCGGTTGCTATGGCAAGTACTGCTAATGGTAATGTTGTTTTCATATGTTGAATGTATTACAATGGGGCGGTTTTATTTTTTTAAGACTTTAGTTAAAATACCAAATACGCTTCTTATAAAAGTGGCACTAGTTAATACTTTAACTATAGGGTTCATTCGGGTGCTTCGCGAACGCGATTTGCTTGAGTTTTTAGTGCGACTTTGTTGTTTAGAGGCTGCTTTTTTTAGAGCTTCTTGTTCTAATCGTGCTTTTTCTTTAGCTGTTTCGGCTTCAGCTTTTTTAATTTTTTCATTAAGCAGCTCGTAGGCACTTTCGCGATCTATTGTTGTATTGTATTTTTTAATGAGTTTCGAATTTGCTATGGCACTAGATAACTCACTATCGGTAAGCACATCCATTCTACTCATAGGGGCACGTAACATTGTGGCTGCGAGAGGGGTAGGGCGTCCTTTTTCGTCTAAAGCAGAGACTAAAGCCTCACCAATACCTAAAGTAGTTAGCATTTCGGCAGTGTCGTAATAGTCTGAATCAGGATAGTTTTGTGCAGTAAGTTTAATAGCCTTGCGATCTTTAGCGGTAAAAGCTCTTAAAGCATGCTGTATTTTAAGACCTAATTGTCCTAAAACCGCTTCGGGCACATCGGTTGGGTTTTGCGTTACAAAATACAAGCCAACACCTTTACTTCTAATCAGCTTTACGATACTTTCTATTTGATTTAAAAGTGCTTTAGAGGCTTCATTAAAGATTAAATGTGCTTCATCTATAAATAAGATCAATTCAGGACGATCACTGTCACCTTGTTCTGGGAAAGTAGAATAAATTTCAGCCAGTAAGCTTAACATAAAGGTTGAAAATAACTTAGGCTTATCTTGAATGTCTGTAAGTCTTAAAATATTGATATAACCGCGGCCATTTTCATCTACTCTTAATAAATCATCAACTTCAAAAGAGGTTTCTCCAAAAAATAAATCGGCACCTTGCTGTTCTAATTCAATAATTTTACGCAGAATAGCACCTGTAGAAGCCGTAGATATGCGACCATAGGCTTCGGTAAATTCGGCTTTACCTTCTTGAGTAGCGTACTGTAAAATCTTTTTAAAATCTTTAAGATCTAAAAGTGGGAGCTTGTGATCGTCGCAGTATTTAAAAACAACCGAAACAATACCAGATTGGGTCTCGGTAAGGTCTAAAATTCGAGAGAGTAACACGGGGCCAAATTCGCTAACGGTAGCTCTTAGACGCACACCGTCTTGTTCAGATAATGTTAAGAACTCTACAGGAAACGCTTTGGCTTCAAATGGCAAACCTATTTTTTCATGACGCTCGTCTATTTTAGGATGGCCAGGGCTAGGCTGGGCAATACCACTTAAATCCCCTTTTATATCCATTAACAATACAGGAATGCCTTTGTCACTTAAATTTTCGGCTAAAACTTGTAGTGATTTTGTTTTTCCAGTTCCTGTTGCACCAGCAATTAAACCATGACGGTTCATGGTTTTTAGTGGTATTTTTACATGGGCATTTGTTACAGTGGTGCCCTCTAGCATGGCAGCACCTATAGGTATAAAATCACCTTTAGTGGCATTACCTTCTGTGATATGCTTAAAAAACGTATCCTTTGTTGTGGTACTCATAAGTTACAATTTTGCATAAAAATACAGGAAAAATTAACAAGAGTAGGGTCTGTAGGCTATTAAATTGTCATAAGTTTTGGATTCAATTGGAAGCTACTATTTTAAGATTTAACGCACTCTATTTACAAAGCAGTATTTCAATTAGGCGAAGTTTAGTAAGTTTATTATGAACTCATCTTGACGTTTTGTTTTTAACCCGAATTATGCGATAGAGCATTGTCGTGAAGCTTTGAGATACCATAA
>CAZLTR010000324.1:0-3058 GCA_964562415.1 uncultured Hyunsoonleella sp.
TGCGACCTCTACCGTTTCTCTTGGTGGGGCAGTAGCGTCGTTAAAAAAACGACCATAGACCTCGTTAATTTGTGCAAAGTCATTCATGTTTTTAATGAATATGGAAGATTTTACCACATGGTTAAAGTTAAGTTGAGCAGCGTCTAATACGGCTTCTAAATTTTTCATAACCTGAAGTGTTTCTTCTTCTATATTGGTAGTGACAAGCGCGCCAGAATCTGGATTTATTGCAATTTGTCCAGAAATGTAAAGTGTTTGCCCACTTAAAACAGCTTGATTGTAAGGGCCAAGAGGAGCGGGCGCATTTTTGGTGTGTAGTATTGTTTTCATAAACTAAAGCAATTAAAACACCGCGCGTAGACCATTTATAGGGTTTGGTCTGGCTGTCGGCGTTGTTCGTATTTTAAATCTTGTAGTATACTGGATTTAATACCTATAAAAAAGTTCCAAGAACTTCTAGAGCTAAAAGGAACCCAACTAAAGTTCATACGCCAGCTTAAAAGGTCGCGAGCAAAACGCAGTTGTGTAAAGGTAAACCCGTTATTTCTAAAATCGTAACCAGAAGAGCCCCCAACAGACCACTTGGGCGAAAGTTCTATATCTCCAGAAAACATTAGCGAGTGGGAGGCGATCTCATTATTACGTCTGCTATTCGAATAATTAATAGCATAGGCCAATCGTAAACTCCATGGCACTTTAAAATTATAAAATTTGTTATTCTTTTTTTCCTCCTCATCAGAGTCGTCATCGGCAAAGAGTTGGTTTGCAAAATCTTCAGACCGTCCAAAGAGATCATCGGCGCGTCCACCATTCCTTAAATTTTCTTGTATAGAAGGATCGTTTTTGTCTTTGTTTTTTCCGCCACCACCAGCCAGAGCATAGCTCATATTTACATTGGCAGAGGTTAAACGAAACAAACTACCATTATTATCAATATTAAAACGATCTACACGTCTGTTATTATTATCTAGAGCATAAGGATCTAAGGTGGCCCCAAAGTTTACATTTAATTTATTATCAAAAAACTGAGTCCCCCCATTAACTCTCACAGGGCTCCATTGTAAGGAGTCTCCAGCAAAATTATAAGCGGTCGATAAATTTAAGTTGTTAAGTAAAGCTATTTTTTTAGGTTCTGTAGCGGTAGTATCTTTATCTCTCACCTTGGCTTCGAAGTTATTAGAAAGAGAGAAGGACATTGCACTAGAAAAGGTTTGGTTAGGCCTACCAAAAATACTTTGTTCAAATCGGGTAAACTCTTCAATTTCACGACGTGTGGTGCCGTCGGCATCTACAATAATATCACCTTCAAAGGTATCGTAAAATTGATCGAATGCGGGGTTAATATTATAGCTTATAGAAGGCCGCATAACATGTCTAATCGACTTAATTTTTCGATCTTTACCTTTGCGTTCAAAATTAAAAGTTCCATAAATAGTTGTCCCAACACTTGTAGAAAAATTATACGTTCTAAAGGCATCAAATCCATTAATGGTATCGATAACCTGTTGTCGGGTATCAATATCGAAGCTACGGTCTATGGTTTTAAAGGTCCATACTTCATTATAACTGGTACCTGCACTAATACTAAAGTATTTAAAGGCTTTAAAATTGGTGCTTAACGGTATAGAATGCTGTACCCCCATTTGTGCATTATCAAACATTTCTTTTTTAAAGAAAAGGGAGTCTACAGTTTGTATTCTATTTTCAGCTCTTACGCTATATTGCAGGTTTACATTTTGTATAATGCCTTTTTTAGTTCCTGTTTTAGGAGCAAAAGGGAATATTCTACCTACGTTCGCTTGAAAAGTAGGCAAAGTTAAATTAATTTGTTGGGTTTGCGTGTTTTGCGAATGCGTGGCAGTCACACTAAAATCAACTTGAGGTTCGCCTCTAAACGTTCTTGAGTAAGATACCGATGAGGCTAAAGTATTATTTAAAAAAGAACCTGTTGTAGCTTGATTTAAAGACTGTTGGAAAAAGGTGCTACTCCCTAAGTTTACCGAAGCAGAGAATCTGGAATTCGGGCTGGCTTTAGCATCCTGGCTGTGCGACCAGCGCAAATTATATACTGTAGATTTAGAAAAATCGTCGAAACCACGTTCACTGTTTAGTAAATTTTCAAATCGAAATCCAAAATTACCTCTAAAACGGTATCGAAAAGCATAATCACTTTCGGCTCTAAATCCAAAACTACCATTACTGTAATAATCGCCTAAAAGCGCCAAATCTACATAATCGCTCACCGCAAAATAGTACCCCCCATTCTGTAAAAAATAGCCTCTTTCGCGCTGTTCTCCAAAGGTAGGTATGATGATTCCCGAAGTTTGTTTATCAGATTGCGGAAAAAAACCAAAAGGAACACCCAGGGGTGTGGGCACATCATAGATAAATAAATTGGCAAAGCCTGTAACAATTTTTTTGCCAGGAATGACCTTCGCTTTTCTAAGTTTAATATAATATTCTGGGTCTTCTAAATCTTTAGCCGTGGTGTATTTGGCATTTTTAATATAGTACACCGAGTCATTTTCTTTTTTAGTAATGCTTGCTATAACGGTACCTTCTCCCTGTTCGGTAATACTATTGTAAATTAAAGCCTTTTGCGATTTGGTATTAAAGAGAATAGAGTCTGGCTTTACTTCACTGCCAGCTTGTTTAAACACAGGAGCTTGGGTGTATGCACCTGTAGAATCTACAATACCTTTAGCCATAACCTCATTTTTTTGGTAATCTATCGTAATATCTCCAGCCTTAATATTAATGTCTCCGTAGGTGACTTCGGCTTTGTTGAAAAGGTATATTTTTTGTTGGCGCTGGTTAAGAGATGTATAATCTAAAGCCGTATAAACTACAATATGTTCTAAAAAATCCTTTTTTTGAGGTCTAATCGAATCTACTACAACCGTGTCTAAAGCTATTTTTGCAATTTCGGGTTGTAGTATACTATCCCGTTTAATGCTAATAGAGTCTTTAGCCTTAATAGGATTTACAGTATTAGGGATATCCTGAGCGAAGCTAAAAGTGTTGATAAACACTGTAAAACTCAATGCAAAAAGTATTT
>CAZLTR010000325.1:0-2284 GCA_964562415.1 uncultured Hyunsoonleella sp.
TATCGATAGTTGTAAAATAATTTAGAACATTAAAAGCCGCTACTTTTAAAGTTCCTCCTACCTGAGATGGCGTGGTTTGCCTTTGGTTTGTAGCCGTAAACAAAGGTGCTATAGTGGGGTGAATGCGATAATTTTCGTCACCACTGGAACCACTCGCCCTTGAATACGCCACAACCCCAGTAAGGTTAGCTGTAGTATGCCCCATGCGAAAGGCATCTTGGCTATTAAGTTCACCATCTGGATATACTATTGGTGTAGGGTTTTGATTATTCATACCATCGTCTAAAAGTATCGTACGACTTGCAATATCCTGTAAGTGTGCTGAAAAACCAGCAACGCTAGGCGTATTGTTTTGTGTAAAGTGCACAGGTCTATGCCCTTGAGTTAATAACAGTTCTCCAAAACGGTCTAATTGAAAAAGTTCTGTTACTGTTAAAGTTTGAGAAAAATGCACTAACATGCCTTCTACATGCTCTAGATTAGGTATTAATTCTCCATCGGAATTTACAGTTGTGGCTACAGGTAAATCTATTTGAGCAGCTGTGGGCAAAGTATGTCCAGAGCTTATAATCTGTACTGCTGTACTGGAAACTTGTGTAGCACCGAAAAATTCAGAAACAGTACCCGTAATTCTTACGAAATCTCCAACAGCAACATTTACCATAGGGTTAAACCCATCAAAAACAAAAATACCTTCTGAAGTTTTTACATTCGCATCGGCATCAACATCTTCTTCTTGCACAAAAAACCCATTGAGATCTCCATTAGTACCTTTTCCTGTGCCATCTTGGAAATCTCCAACGACAATACCCTCAATAACAACTGTTTGTTCTGTAAGCGGACTTACTGCTTCAGTCCCTTGAATAGCACTAATTAGAGTGACTCCTAGAGGATCTACAGCATTGGCCGTTAGATCAAAAGTAAAGTCCCCTGTATTTGTTGTAACTTTTACTGTCGCATTTTTTTGACCAATTGTCGTAGCCTTAAAGTTTATCGTGAAATTTTGACGAGAAGCAGCTGCAATAACTTTTGGTAACGTAAAAGGTAGAGGCTCTAAAGAAAAGTCATCTGCATTGGCACAACTAATTTCAATTGCTGTTAGATGAACAGCCTCGGTCGTCGAATTTTCAATTGAAAACGTTGACGAGCTGTTTGTATCAATTTCTACATTTTGAAAATCAGTCCCATCAGCAGTATTGGGTATATTAGTATTAGTATCAATTCTAATACCATTACCCGTAATAAATACCTCCTCTACACTAGTATTAGACCTTCCTGGAGTACCATCGGGGGTACCAAACGAGAGAAAAGTTGTGGTATTAAATTCTCCTGTTGGAGCATCGATACTTCTAAAAATTCCTGAAGGCAAAAATGTACCGTCTGGCCCTATTGCTGTTACACCAGCATAGGTGAAATCTGCAGTGCCAGCATCTGTCATTGCAACACCATCTATAATTTCGATCCAAGGCATGACATCTAAAACACCATCATCATTAGTATCTAAATCGTCTCCAGTTGCCGCTGTAAATCCAGCTACTAATAAAAATGTAGTAGTTCCATTTTCAAACGTATTATTCGCAATAGATAAATTTCCAGTAATTTGATACGTGCTATTAGCCGCAGGACTAGAAGCAACCCAAATGCCATCTGTTGGGATGCTTTGTCCTGATAAGTTTACTACCGCATCTATAGTTCCTAGCGAACCACTGTCACCATCTATTGTAATTAAAGTAAGGTTAGAAAGGTCTTCTCCTGCCCTTCCTTGTATTTCGAAAAACTCCCAATCTGTACCTGTAGTATTTATTTGTAATTCATTTAAAAACACACCATGCGATGCCACAGAAATAGCACCATTAGTAGGTAAATCATCAATTCGGTCATTAGTCCCAATCCAATTCGCATTAGTTGCTATAGCAGTTAATAATTCGTCTTTAGTACCAGAACTTACCGAAAGGTTGTATGCTGCATTATCAAATTCCGATTCTGGCCCTTGACCAGTGCCAACTGCAACTGCTGTTCTTCCAATTTCTAAACCTGGAGGTAAATCGGACTGGTTAGAGTCGTTAGAATTCGTCTGAAAGATGCTACTATTAGTTTGTACTGCAAAAATAAACGTTGGAGCATCTGTAGTACCTGTAAAGGCAATGATTTGGTCTCCCGATGTAGATAAATTAAATCCATTAGTTCCCACATTAGCATCACTAGCATTGGTAAAATCACCAGAGATTCCAGAAAAATTTACAATCGTTCCAGCACTTAAATTAGATGGCGCAGTATATAAAAC
>CAZLTR010000325.1:2294-3029 GCA_964562415.1 uncultured Hyunsoonleella sp.
ATATAAAACTGCACCTTCGTTTCCTCTAAAGCTTCCATCGGCTTGTACCCCACTATCTGTAAAAAATAGTTCTGTTCCAACAGCAATATCGGTCAATACCACAAAAGAAAACGCATCAGGACGATCTGTATTCACGCCCACAATAGCAATATCACCAGATGTAAGCATAGTTTGCGACATTAGTAATCCATGGATAATCAAGGCAATTGCTATACTAAGCTGCCTAAAATGTACTATATTCATAATTCAAAACGTTTAAAAGTTATTTTTTTCAAAGTAACTTTATCGTTTTTTTTTGAAGTTATCTCCATGTTAGTCTTCCTTAAATAGAGCATTAAGATTATCCTGTCACTTCTCACCAAAGTAGCTTATTATATTAATTTAATAAAAAGTAATCATTAAATTTTTAGAAGTGGCTTATTATAACACTAGTAAAAGTAGCTGATTTTTTCATATACTTTAAAAGGATATAAAAAAATTTGGCATAGCATACGCACTCGTATTTTATCTATTTCGACCTAATAGAGGTATGATTAATACTGGAGAAAGCTGTTTGATTATGAAGGCTTCCCCCTTTCTTATACTTAACATATAACAATTTTAGTCTGTACTTATAATTTTTTCTTTATAATTAAAATAACTCTGTTTTCTTATAAAGCAATTTTATTTTATAGAAAAAACCAATGCTAATCCAAAAATAATTGAAGCTAAAATATATTCTATAAATGATTTATT
>CAZLTR010000326.1:0-3026 GCA_964562415.1 uncultured Hyunsoonleella sp.
TTCCTTCTCGTAATCCTGTACTTTTCTTCTTTATTGTAATTAACTCTAAAGCAAAGGCAACAACAAGCAACCCCACAGGAAAATGCACTAACAAAGGGTGTAAACGCCCTAATAATTGCAATATCCAATTTGTATTCTCCATAAAATATATTTTTTTAACGTTTAGAGTAATTAAACAATATAATCTCTACACTGTTTTCTCTTGTAAAGCACTCATCGGTTTACCAAATAAATCTAGTATTGGTGTTCCTTTTCCATCTGGTGTGGTATAAAATGGTCTTCCTTCTATTTCGTAATTTGTTTGAGAGTCTATACCCAAAGCATGGTAAACAGATTGATGAATTTGATCTATAACTACAGGCTTTTCTATAGAAGAACACGGTCTTTCATCTGCAGTTTTACCATATACCAAACCTTTTTCTACACCTCCACCCCACATTAAAATTGAGCTACCATCTGTAAAATGACGATGCATACCGTAATGTTTTTCATCTTCTATAACATCTGGTTGATTTACTTGATTTTTAACAAGTTCACCAGGTCTTCCTTCCATAATAGCATCTCTACTAAACTCACTTGCTAGTATAATTAGCGTTTTATCTAAATGCCCTGTTTCGTCTAAATCTTTAATTAACTGAGAAATAGGTCTATCTATTAAAGCTTTCATATCTTTAGCCCTAATATGCCCATTCTCATGGGTATCCCAACCTAAAAATGGTTCATATTCTGTAGACACACTAATAAACCTTCCACCATTCATTGCCAATCGTTTTGCTAATAAGCATCCTAAACCAAAACGACCAGTATTATAAGTATCATAAACTTCTTTTGGTTCTTGAGACAAATCGAACACTTTAGCTTCTGGAGAATTTAACAAGCGGTACGATTGCTCCATAGATCGCATCAAAGATTCTCGCTGATAATTGCTCCCTTTTTCCATGATCTCGCTTTTATTCACCAACTCTTTATAAAGTTTATAACGCGATTCAAATCTTTTTAAAGACATTCCTTTGGGTGGACGGACACTGTCTAAACCACTTGATGGATCTGGAATTAAAAACGGGCCATATTCTGTACCCAAAAAACCTGCAGAATGAAAAGCTTTTAATTCCTCTGCCTCTCCCATCGTAAAACGTTGTCCTATCGAAATAAAAGGCGGAATCACAGGGTTTACAGGCCCTAGTTCTTTGGCTATCCATGCACCTATATGTGGTGCCTGTACAGACTGTGGTGGCTCATAACAAGTATGCCAATGGTATTGATGTCTGGTATGTAAAATATGCCCTAAATCTGCAGATTTATAAGAACGAATTATAGCACCTTTATCCATAACACTTCCAATGCCTTCCAATCCTTCAGAAAACTCTAAACCATCTACTATTGTTGGTATTTTAGGAAAAGTGCTTAAAATACGTTTGCTTTCTACACCCTTTTCATAAGGCACATAAGCCTTAGGATCAAAAGTTTCTGTATGTGCCATTCCGCCAGCCATCCAAAGTAAAATAACAGTATCTGCAGTAGCTGCTCTTTTTTGTACTTCTGGAGAACAAGAACTTAAAAAACTTGACATAGAAATAGTAGTTGTAGAGGCCGCAATACTTGCAGCAGTCATTTTTTTTAAAAATTCTCTACGTGAGTTTTGTTTTTCCATTTTCTTTGTTTTTAAAGCGTGTTAGTAACTTTAGAATTAATCAATAAATTGAAATTCTGGAGACATTAAAACAGCCCAAAATATATCTTGTAATTGTTCTTTTTCTGGAGATTCTCCTAAAACATCAAGCATTACTTCTTTTTCTTCTTTTGATGGATGCCTACCTAATGCTTTTAAATATAAATCATTAACCATTTTACTGGTATCATTTGCATAATCTTTTAACCAGACTGCAGCGCCTTCTTCTAAAACACCATTAAAAAACGCTCCATTTGTTAGCTCTAAAGCTTGTAATAATGTTGCTTGTTCTTCTCTAGAGGTAGTTACAATTTCTCTACTAGGACGCCCCAATGCTTTCATAAACGGATGCTGTTTTACCAGACTAGCACGGGCAAATTTTTCTTCCTGATCTTTAAATGTAAAATTGAGCAGTTTACCCCAATTATTAAAATTACGTGTTCCATAATCTCTTACTTCTAACCAATTAGCATCATTAAAGTCAATTGCTGTCCATGTTGATTCAGGAATTGCATCTAAACTTTTCCATGTAGTGTCTGAGTTGATTTGCAATTCCTCTCCCGAAATTAATTTAATTTTTAAAGCAAATAAAATTCCTGCCGGATTTGCAATAGTACCATCATTTACCCCTTTAATTGCAATGGTATTTTTTCCATCAACCAAATAAGTACTTATATCTAATTTACCAACCTCTTTCCAATTGTTATTTTCTAACACTTTTTGTCCGTTTATAAAAAACTGGTAAGAGTAATCCACAGAAATTAAAACTTTTGCGCTTTCTATGTCTGTTGATGATAAGTTAAATGACTTTCTAAAATATCTTTCTCCTGGTTCTGGAAGTACTACCCTATCAAATTTAATTTCTTTATGCCATATACGTTTGGCTTTAATATTTTCTCCACTAGGATTAAATGCTACAGCAGGATACATAGGCGCTACAATCTGACTAACAGCATCTGAAAACTGTTCTGCACTTAAACGTCTTGATATAGGTCCTTTAAAAATATAGTTTTCTTTAATTTCTGCTGCCTCATCGTAGTTAATCATCGGTTGTTGATATACTTTAGAAGTAACAATACGTTTTATTAAATGCTTTAAGTCTGATCCATTATCTACAAAATCTGCTGCTAACCAATCTAAAACCTTAGCATCCCAAGGTGTATTATCCATTTCATCTAAAGGCATAACAATACCACGCCCCATTAATTTACTCCAAAATCTATTAGCTAAAGTACGATATAACCTACCGTTTTCTCTTTGTACCATAACTTTAGACAACTTTAACAAACGCTCTTTTACGGTTTTACCTTCTACACTTCCTAGTTCTGGATATAAAAAGTTTGCTTTTGCCATTTTT
>CAZLTR010000327.1:0-3003 GCA_964562415.1 uncultured Hyunsoonleella sp.
ATGATGTTTACCTCTTTTGCGTTAAGTAAAACTTTCTGACTCATATACTATCCAAACGTGTTTGGTTAACAAAGGTAATACAAAAATTAAAATGCAATAGGTTTAATTGGGGTTAATATTTTAGATTAAAGCTTTCGCTAATTAAGCGGCCAATCCATAACTTTAAACTAAAGTATAGCATACCCTACAAACACTTAAACTTAGCATACACTCCTCTAATTCTTAGCGATAAAGATATCTTTAATCCAAATTCATTAAAACATCCTCATGAGTATTTTAGTAGTACAATTAGTATAAGTCTATACTAACCTTAAACAAAGGCCCTTATCCCTACATGTTTTCTTTTACTTATTACAATGCAACATATGTTTAATGCCAATTGACATATACATCAAAAATGTAAGAATAAGCTTCAATAATTTTAATTGAATGCGATTAAAATTTACTATACATACTTTGAATTACTCCTTAAATTTCACACATCATTTATCTTATAAAACGATGCTTTTTTACTACACAAAAAAGAATATAAGCTCTAATTTAGAGCTAACCATTAATTGGTAATCCATTCTAGATACAGATTACAAATTAAAAAACAACCAACTAAATAAAGATCACAGGCCTAATTACAGCTCTTTATTTCACAAGATAACACTACTACTGCCCTAGCGAGTTACATCCAGGTATTAGAACTACTGTATGCACTATTATTTCAAGCATCACCTTGTGCCTCAAACAGGTAAAATATTGGTATAGGACATTATTTTAAAACGAATTATAAACCTTAAAAAACACAAAAATTATGTAAAGACAACCAAAAACTTAGCCCTTCTACAATGCCTTACATCCAACTTAACAATAGACTTAATTATTAACCAATTAAAATAAAAACCATGACAACATCTAAGCGTATACTACTAGCACTAATTGCAAGTACCTCGTTACTAACCACAACTGCACAAGAACGCAGCTGGGTTGGTGCAGAAATTTCTACAGTACAATCTTTTAAATACGGACGTATGGAATTCTCTATGCGCGCTGTAAACAGATCTGGCGTTCTAGCTAATTTCTTTACCTATAAAAACAATTCTGAACGTACACCGTCTCGAAATGCCAGCGCTTCCACTGTTGAAGCTTACGAATGGGAAGAAATTGATTTAGAAATATTTGGAAAAAATAATGCTCGA
Source organism: uncultured Hyunsoonleella sp. (assembly GCA_964562415.1). Taxonomy (GTDB): domain Bacteria; phylum Bacteroidota; class Bacteroidia; order Flavobacteriales; family Flavobacteriaceae; genus Jejuia. The sequence goes on from CAZLTR010000327.1 coordinate 1,188, forward strand.
AACTACGAGTCAAATATCATTTACGAAGTAGACAGAAACTCTAGAGTAGATGGCAATTCTGAAGAGCATTCTAACAAATCTAACTATGCCTCTGGCTTAACTGAATTTAGAATAGAATGGAGACCTGGAAGTATTAGATGGTTTGAAAAAATTAATGGCTCTTTTGTAAGAGTTAGAGAAATCACAACAAGTAACACTTCGAACAATGCTGAAGTCACTGGTATACAAGAGATGGATTCTCCACATACCTTCAGATTTAATATTTGGTCTTCTACTAATGTGGGTTTTGCTGGCACATTTAATGCAAATGACTCATCTTCTCAAGAAGCCATTATAGATTATTTTAGGTATTACCCTTTAGAGTCTACGGGACGTTTTAGTTCAACACCAACTATTAATGATAACTTTTCGGGCAATTCATTAAACAGTAGCATTTGGAACATTGGCGACTATACTTTCGAAGGAAATCGAGCCCGATTTGTTAGAAGCAGTGTTAGGGTGTCTGGTGGGAGATTACGTTTAAAGTTTGGTCCAGGTTTTACAACTCGTAATGGCGACGATCCAGCTAATACAAGTTCCAAAATCCTTAAAACTATAGAAAAAACTGCGGCTACAAGTATTTATCCAAATCCACTAGGAAACCAAAAACTTCTTACTGTAAAAGTACCTAGTACAACTGGAGGTTCTATTGCATTATATGATACTAAAGGAAAAAAAGTGTTTTCTAAAACCTTTAAAACTCAAAAGACACAAATTAATTTTGAGGCACTTAATTTAAGTAAAGGCCTATATATTTTAAGACTAAAAACCCCTCAAAATATAACCACTTCAAAATTGATTTTATAAGCTTATAACATACAATAAAATTATAATAGCGTAACGCATTGCTAAAGTCTCCATTTATGGATCTCTGGCAATGCGTTTACATAAAAACAAATATCCTCTTATAATAAACTGTAAAATACCTTTTAATATGTTCTTTTTTTAATTTCACATTTACGTTAAATAAAGTCTAAAACCAGCACATCAGTAGCTTTCTTTTATATATTTGATGTTTACCGCTGTTGCATATGAAAAAACAATTTCACACCATCCTCTTAATATGTGTCACATTAGTGGCCGTAAAAGTAAAAGCCCAATCCCCCAAACCTCCATCGGCCATTAACATATATGAAGCCATCCAAAAATTAAACGTTTTAGGTTCGGTCTTATATATTGCAGCCCATCCCGATGATGAAAATACGCGATTAATCTCGTATTTATCCAATTCGGTTAAAGCGAGAACTGGTTATTTGTCTTTAACCCGTGGTGATGGTGGTCAAAATTTAATAGGTCCAGAACTAAGAGAACTTCTTGGGGTTATACGCACTCAAGAATTGCTAGCTGCACGTCGTGTAGATGGTGGGGAACAACTTTTTTCTAGAGCCAATGACTTTGGGTACTCTAAACACCCCGATGAAACTTTAGAAATTTGGAATAAAGACGATGTATTACATGATATTATATTAGCCATTAGAACATTTAAACCAGATATCATTATCAATCGGTTCGACCATAGAACACCAGGAACTACACATGGACATCACACCGCATCTGCCTTACTTAGCGTAGAAGCTTTTGATAAAGCGAATACTGCCACTATATACCCAAAAATGTTAGATTCTATTAGCACTTGGCAACCCAAGCGTTTATTTTTTAATACAGGGTGGTGGTTTTATGGCAGCAAGGCTAATTTTGAAAAAGCAGACAAAAGCCAGATGCTAAAAGTTGATATTGGTACCTATTACCCTTTAAAAGGCTTGTCTAATAATGAAAT
>CAZLTR010000328.1:0-3002 GCA_964562415.1 uncultured Hyunsoonleella sp.
GCCTAATACGATCTATTTAAATCAAAGAAATAAAAATTTACGTATAGAAGGCGACCAGCTTTTACTGCATGATAAAAGCCCGAAACACAGTCTAAATTTACCCATAGACCTATTTTTTCATGCTTTAGGAGAAACCTATAAAGACAATGCTATTGGTATTATATTATCAGGCACGGGTTCTGATGGTTCCAGAGGCATACGTACCATTAAAGAAGCTGGGGGTACTGTAATTGTACAAGACCCTGAATCGGCACAATTTGATGGCATGCCCAACTCTGCTATCTTGACCAATACTACAGACTATATATTAACTCCAGAAGCTATTGCAGAAGTATTGCATAAAAAACCTATTAACAAACAACTTATTACCACTAACGACCTTAAAGGAGAAACCTCTAATATTTCCATTATTAACGATATTCTCACGATTATATATAAATTTTCAGGAATAGATTTTAGAGAATACAAGAAAAACACCCTTATTAGACGCCTTGAAAAGCGCATGCTTATTAACAATATAGACTATTTGTTCGATTATGCGACATTCTTAGCCAGTAACAAAGATGAAAAACAAGCTTTAAAAGAAGACTTTCTCATTGGAGTAACACGCTTTTTTAGAGATACTGAAGCCTTCGATAAAATAAAAAAAACAATAATTCCCAATATTTGCAAGTCAAAAAAAGACAATGAAACTATTCGGGTTTGGACGTCGGGCTGTTCCACAGGAGAAGAAGTGTATTCTATAGCCATGCTTCTAGACGACTATATTTGTACGCATAAACTCAACTTAGACTTTAAAATTTTTGCTACCGATATAGACCCCAGAGGCTTAGCTATTGCAAGCGTTGGCAGCTATAGCATTAATATCATTAACGAAATAGAAAAACAATACTTAGACCTTTATTTTGTTAAGGCTGGCGATAAAATTCAAATTACCAAACGCCTTCGCGAAAAAATCGTTTTTTCGAGTCATAATCTTATCAAAGATCCGCCTTTTATAAAAATGGATCTTATCACATGTAGAAACCTATTAATTTATTTAGATAGTAAAATTCAAAAAAAAGTACTGCTTAATTTTCAATTCGCTTTAAATCAATTTTCTTATTTATTTTTAGGGAATAGTGAATCTTTAGGTACTGTAGCAGCTCACTTTAAAGTTATCGATGTTAAATGGAAAATATACCAAAGTATCTCTGCCGTCAAATACATTCCTGCTCAAAGCACCTCTAGCGAGAGAGTTAAAACACGGTATTATCAAAGTCCTGTAGAAAACATTCCTATTAAATCCTATAAAGTAAAAGATACCCCCGATACTGTATACCATAAATATCTTAGTAAAAAATACAGCCCTTCCTCTATTTTTATAGATGGTAATTTTAATATTCTTTTTATTAAAGGCAATGCTGGCAAACGGTTATCACACCAAGAAGGCATCTTCGAAAAAAACTTACTCAAAATTTTAAGTGTAGAACTAGCCACCATCGTTAGAAGCGGCATACGCCGTCTTAAAATGCAAAATAATGACATTATCATTAAAGATATTGTTAATAAAACTGAAGAAGGTGACTATGTTTTCGATTTAACATTTCACAAACCAGATACTCCAAATGAGCTACAAAATTGCTTTCTTTTAGAGTTTAGTGATGACAAAGTCATCTCTGAAGCGAGTCCTGTTGTTGTTCAAAATATAGATATTGATGAAGTATCCACGCTTCGCCTTGGAGATTTAGAATATGAACTAAAAACCGTTAAAACCGAACTCCAAAATGCCATTGAAGAATTAGAAACCAGTAATGAAGAGTTACAATCGTCTAACGAAGAGTTAATGGCCTCTAATGAAGAACTACAAAGTACCAATGAAGAATTACAATCTGTAAACGAAGAGCTGTATACGGTGAATTCTGAAATGCAAGAAAAAAATAAAGAACTCACAAATTTAAACAATGATGTTACCAACCTTTTAGATAACACAAAAATAGCCACTTTATTTCTCGATACCGATTTACGCATTCGTAAATTCACACCAGCTCTTAAAGATGTCTTCAATTTACAAGAAGAAGATCTGGGACGACCTTTATCTAGTTTCACCTCTAATTTCGATGAAACCACCCGAATAGGAATACTTGAAGACGCCCAACTTGTCTTAAAAAAATTAATTACTGTTGAAAAACAAATCCAAGACAAAAACACGAACTTTTATTTAAAGCGCATTAGCCCTTTTATTACCGCTAATAAGACTATAAACGGTGTCGTAATTACCTTTTACAACATTAATAACTTAAAAAAGGTAGAGAAAGAACTCGCTGTTACAGACGCGCGTTACCACAACTTGTTTGAAAACCTCAACGAAGGTTTCATGCATGCCAAAATTATAAAGAATCACAAAGGGCAACCTATTGATTGGAAATATATTGACGCCAATTCTGCTTTCGAAGAATTAGTTGGTTTAAAAAGCGAAGAATTAGTTGGTAATAGACTTCTAGACATATTACCTTATGTGAAAGACGATCCTACCCAATGGATAGAATGCTTTGGAAAAACAGCCATAACGGGTAAAGAACAATACATTAAAGATTACTCAACGGTAAATGGGAAACACTATCATGTACATTTATTTTCACCCAATAAAGATGAATTTGCTGCAACATTCTCAGACATTACAGAACTTATAAAAAAGAAGGAAGCACTTTTAAAAAGCGAATCTGAACTCACCAAAATACAAAAAATCACAAAAGTAGGCAGTTGGTATTTAAATTTAGAAACCAACGAAGTAACCTGGTCTTTAGAACTTTATAAAATTTACGACCTTAACCCTTCAAGCACTCCACCCGATTACACTACACATCAAAAACTATTCACGAAAACCAGTTGGGAAATTCTTTCTAGAGCAGTAGACAGAACCAAACTAACAGGAATTCCTTATGAGTTAGAATTAAATATGGTGAAAAAAAATGGTGAAAAAGGCTGGTTATGGGCAAGAGGTGAAGCCGTTAAAGATGAAA
>CAZLTR010000329.1:0-2989 GCA_964562415.1 uncultured Hyunsoonleella sp.
ACATAAATTCTAAATGGCTATTCAACGATTTTGTTACAATTTGCAATAACTCTTCATCTTTTTCTTTTAGCGCATACATCACTAAGCTGTTTAATGTTTCTTCTACATTATAACCTAAATCTACGCCATGCAAACCTTTTTCACTTAGCTTGCTTGAACTCTTTTTACATTCGCCAAATAATAAGCCTTCATTTTTGGTAAAGTACGTTTTTACTTGAGAAGCTAGTGTTTTACTCTTGGTTTTAAAATCGTCTCTATGCAATACATCTCCCAATAAATCCAAACCATAAATAGCTGTACCTGGATAATTGATATTTGTAAAATCTATAGTGAAGGTATCATAAACGTATTGTCCTGCTTTTTCTAAGCGTACGGTCCATGCTTTACGCGTTTCTTCATCTAAAACATGACCGTGGTAATGCAAAGCCTCTGCCAAAGCTATCGCTCCAAAAATGGTAATACCTTTCCATGATTTAGGGTTTCTTATCACCGTCCATGCACCATTTTCTTGAGACACATTATTTTCAGCCCAAATCATGACTAGTTTAGCGCCTTCTATGTATTTTTTATCGCCAGTCTTATCTGCCATATACAAAAAAGGATATACTGCATCCATACATCGGCCATGTATATGAGAACAAGAAGGACAACCTAAAGCACCGTGTTCCTCTAAATTAGACGGGTTATTAATTTGTACTTTAAGCATGCCATCACACCAATCCTTTAAAAGCCCTGATGTTAAATTTTTAAACTCTAAAGAATGTTCTGGGTGACTTTCACAAGCGTTTAACACTCCTGCTATTGGTAATGACAAACCAACACCTGCTAGGGTTGATAACTGAATAAAACTACGTCTTTTCATCTGTGTTAAGATATTTTGTTTTGCTGCATAAGGGAAGTTATCAAGATACGACATAAAAACTATCCTGATCCGTCCTGTTTTATACAAATTAAAAAGCCAAAAGAATATTCTCTTGGCTTTTTGATTTAGAATTTATACTGTTAACTTATAGTTATATATTCTCTACAAGCTATTTTAATTTATTTGATAATTAATTTAGAGCTTAATACTTTATTATCTGCTGTATACGCTTTTACCAAATACAATCCTGCTTCAAAACCTCTACTATCTACTTCTAAAACAGAATTTCCAAGCCTATCATCTAATACAACTGCTTGCCCTAAAACATTGTAAATCTCTACACGTTCTACAGTGTTTATAGCCTCAAATTTAATCGTAAACTTATCTGAAGCTGGATTAGGGTATATGGCTATTGAAGCTTCATTTAACTCTTGATCTGATACACTTAAAACCTGACTCGTTGGAATGGCTTGCCATACGCTTCGGGTGTCTGATTCTGGTACAACGCTGTGTGTCACAGACCCGTCTACTTCCTGATATAAGTACCTACCAGCAGTTCGAGATTGGAATCTATAGGTATCTTCCGTATCATTATATATTACAGTCCACGTTTTATCTGCATCTGTTGATGGGCCTTCTGTAGAGGTGTTAACTATGCGATAAGGCCCTCCAGAAAAACCAGCTCCTGGGGCACGTAATACACCAACAGTTTCGCTATCAATATTTACAAATGCACCACTTTCTACAAAACTCCAATGTGTATTTTCTGCTTCTCCTGAATCGGTCATTATAACAGGCTGTGCACTTGATCCTACAGCTGTTAAAAATTGTCCTGTTGCTACATTTCTCAATCTGAAAATTTCGTCTGAAGGAGGCGTAACAGAGTTATCCACAATTTCTTCTCTTTGGTAGGTGGTATTCGCCCATCTGATTTGTGCTCTTCCTCCTCTTACTCTATATACACCATATCGAATACCCGATTCTAAGCCTCTTTCTGGTTCAGGAATATTATAATTAAAAGCGTCTCCTCCTATTACGGCATCACAATAATGGATTTTTTTTGTATCGTCGCTTGGGTCTACTCTAAAACCTATATCTAACACAAAGTCTACTTCTTCATTTTTATTTACGCGCTTTAGAAAAACAACTTCTCTACCACTGCTACCTTCTCCACCACGTTCTAAAACACGTTCTGCATAAATATCGAACGCTACTTGCTTGTCTGCGTTGTCTCCTATACCATAAACAGGATGTGCTCTATATAAACAAATGGCTGGATCTGCAGATCCTCCACCACCTGTGTGCTTTCCTTTAGCTTGAGCAATATAAGTTCCACTTTGACTGAAAGTACCTGTATCTCCTACTTCTAAAATTCTAAATGTTCCAGTAAGTCTGGCAAAACTACCAACACCAGTTTGACTTGATCTTGGTAATGAACGTTCTATTCTAGGCTGTAACGTATTTGGTGCATCCCAATGGTTTGAGCCATCTGCAATATTATAAACGCCCCAATCTTTTCCATTAACATTACTTTCTGAATAGTCTGCGTAACACGTTCTATCATCGGCTGTTCCTGTATTAACAGGGTTTGCTACATCTACATTTCTGGTGTTGTCATTTTGAAATTCACCTGAAGACGGACAACTTAAATCTGTACTTGTGTCTTCATCTGGAGCGACCTCTACAGGTGCTTGTACAAATGGAATGAGTTCCCAATTACTTCTATCATCTGTTGCAGAAACTTCAATATGCGTTACGGTACCATTAGGGTCATGATACATAAATCTTCCACTCGTTCTAGATTGAAACCTGTAAGTATCATCCGTTTGGTTATGTTGTATCGTCCAAACTTTATCAAGGTCTGTAGCTGGCGAAGCTTTAGTTGTACTCACCACTACAAAAGCTCCTCCTGGGCCACCTGCACCCGGTGCTCGTAATATTCCTGAAATTTCACTGTCAATATTATAAAGTGCCCCGCTTTCTACAAAAGTGAACAATGCATTTGCAACATCGTCAGAACTTCCCATTGTTACTGCCGCAGCACTTACACCTGGATCTGTTAAGTATAGACCTGTTTCCACATTTCTTATTCTAAAGACATCATCTGAAGGTGGTGCATCTTGCGCT
>CAZLTR010000330.1:0-2734 GCA_964562415.1 uncultured Hyunsoonleella sp.
CCAATTATTTTAAAGGCATTCCGCATTTTAAAGAGTACCGTATGAAAATGGTAACTAGCGATCATTCTGAAGATGTTTTTGCGGCATTCGATGAGGTTTTAGAAAAGTTTTCGGGTTACCAATTTACTTAGAAGTCTATTTTAAATGGAGTAATTAACTTTAATTGGCAGTAACTTCGTCTAAAAATTGTTGTATTTGCTCAAAGTAATGCTTGCCACCAATTTTCCAAACGTTTAAGTGATGCGCATCCTTAATTTCTATAAAAGATTTTTTTACGCTTGCTAGAGCTTTAAAGTTTGTTTTGGCGTAAGCGATGTCTATGCGTTTATCTTTTGTACCATGTACCAAAATGATGGGTTGTGTAATTTTACGGCAATACTGCATTGGGTTAGCGTCTACAACATTAAAATTAGCAATGCAGCCCGCTCTGTTCAACAAATAATTTGTAAAAGGCTTTATGTTGAAACCCGTATGAAAGTTAAAATAGTCGTTAGTAATCGGTTTTAAATGAGTAAAAGTGCTTTCTATAATCCCAAAACCGATTCTCTGGTCATAACCCATGGCCTGTAAGCCAATAGCACCACCCAAGGATTGTCCCCATACACCAATGGGTGTACTGGTTTTTTTGTCAATTAAAAGATCAATTAGTTTGGAGATATCTTGTTTTTCTTTGACGCCAAAGGTGCAATGCGCACCGCCACTGTTACCATGTGCTCTAGAGTCTAAAGCTACGGTATTGTAGCCTAGTTGTGACAGTTGTTTGCTTAATGGTATAAAATGTTCTTTCGTAGCTCTAATTCCATGTAAAAGTATAATAGTGCCTTTGCTATGGTTTAAAGAAGAGGGCGTGAAGAAGGCAGATAGTGTCGTGCCTTCATAGCCAGTAAAATTCATATAGTGCCCTGTAGTAGTGTCGAAAGCGGTATTCGCCTCGTAATTTTTACCAGTGATAAGACAAATGATTGGGTTTTTAATTTCAGTAATAAGCCTTGGAAGATAAAAATGAACGCCTAAAGCCACCACGCAGAAGCTCAGGCAAAGTATAATTAAAGTCACCTTTAGCCTTTTACTTACCATAGTTTTGATAAATTTTTTTTATGAGTAAGTAAGTTTATGGGTTAATGGCCTGTGACTAGTTTTTCATTGATTTTAGTCGCGCTTATCTTAGAAGATATAATACCTAATACAGAAATAGTAAAAAATACAATGAAGAAATTTTCTATTTTAATGCTTACAGGGTAAGCAAGGGTGGGGGTTATAAGTACAGGACTAAATACCTGTTGTACCAATACAATAATAAAGCCTATAAACAAGCCCAAGGTGCATCCTATTAGAGTAATAGCAGAGCCTTGTAAAAAGAAAATTTTACGCATTTTTCTAACTGAAATTCCTAGATTGAATAGGGTGTTTAACGATTGCTTTTTCTCTAAAATCATCATGATTATAGAGCCAATTACATTAAAAATGAGTAGTCCAGAAACTAAAGTGAGCAGTAAATAGATTAATAAGTTCTCACTATTTAGCATTTTATAGAGGGCATCGTTAAGTTGTACACGGTTTTTAACAACAATGGCATTGCCTAGGATTTGCTGAATTTGAAATTTTATGGAAGCCTCATCTGCGCCTTCGGCCAGTTTAAATTCTATGGCCGATATTTGATTGGGCTTGTAGCTTAAAAGCTGTCGGGCTAAATCTATAGGCGCATATACATAAGTGTCGTTTAGTTTCTCATTAATATCGAAAATACCAACATTAATGGTTTTTACAGAATTAAAAGATTTACTAGTAGCACCTCTATTGAGTTTGCCCGGTTTAGGCACGTACATATTTACAGCTTTAGTATAGTCTAATACACCAAAAGATAAATTTCTAGAGACTCCTAAGCCCGCTACAATTTGGTTACTTTTTTGTTTTAACCAACTACCTTGCGAGATGCTTGATGCAATGACATTGACCTTGTCAAAATTATTGTCAACTCCTTTAATACTAGCTAAGTACTCCTTGTTATCTGCGCTTATCATAACGCGTTCTTCAATAATTTTCGAGTATAGGGCGATACCTTCTATGGCGTCTAATTTATCTTTTTGTTTTTGGCTTAAAATAAAAGATTTACCCAGTGTAGTTTCTGCTTTTAAATCAGGATCTATAATTGTAGAAAATTGCAAAGTAAAATCTTTAAGACCAGCAAAGCCAGAAAGCACTACAAATAAAGATGCAGCACCAAGTACCACACCAATTAATGCTATTATAGTAATAAAATTAATGGCGTTATTACTGCTTTTAGAGCGCAGGTACCGTTTTGCTATGTATAAAGAGACGTCCAACTACGATTTCTTTCTTTTGTCTAATAAATCTGGGTTTTCTAAAGGGTTGTCTTTTCCTTTTAAAGATTGTTCTATGCGGTCAATATACTCCAAAGAATCGTCAATAAAAAACTCTAAGTGCGGCATACGCCTTAATTGGTGTTTTGTGCGTTGCGCCAATTCATGACGAATTAAAGGCGTATTGCTTTTAATACCTTCTAATAGTGCTTTGCCCTTATCGTTAGGAAAAATACTTAAATATACTTTGGCCACCGATAAATCTACTGTAACCTTAACTTTAGATACCGAAATAATAACACCACGCAGGCCGCCTTGTGTGGCAGCGCCTTGTAATACATCGACTAAATCGTGTTGTAAAACCGATCCTATTTTTTTTTGTCTTTGACTTTCTTCCATACGTGCTATAAGGT
>CAZLTR010000330.1:2744-2972 GCA_964562415.1 uncultured Hyunsoonleella sp.
CAAAAATAAAGGATATTTTGTATCTTTCTATAAAAGTAGCATTTTATGATGAAAATAGAGCATATTGGCATAGCTGTTAAAAATTTAAATGCCTCAAGTACCTTGTTTTCTAAGTTGCTGGGTACAGCTTCCTATAAGGAGGAACTTGTAGACAGTGAAGGCGTACACACGGCATTTTTTAAAGTTGGAGCTCAAAAAATAGAACTGTTAGCCCCTACAGCTGTTAAT
>CAZLTR010000331.1:0-2964 GCA_964562415.1 uncultured Hyunsoonleella sp.
GGTTTGGTAATCACATAAGGCGCATTACGGGCGTCTACCCAAAACTGAATGCGTTGCGCTCTCGTATTTGATACTGTAACACCAATAACATCTTTGTAAAAGGTATCACCATTAAAATCTGTATTAATATATAGTATAGAGGTGTCGTAATCTATAGCGAGAATACGGTCTAAAGCAAAATTTACAATAGGTTTTTTAGCTTCAACGCCAGGTCGCCCCACAACAAACCACCTGTTGTTGTATTCCTTTAAAATAAAAGGGTGAAAAACAATTACAGAAGGTTGCTGTGCTTTAAAAGATTGATAGGTAATTTTAAGTACTATTTTTTTAAGAATAGCTTGGTAGAGCACGTCTAAATGTTCTAAACCTTTCAGTTTTTCGTTTTTGTCTAAATGTATAATAGGAGATTGTGCCGTTTTTTCGGTATAAACCTTGTCTTCCAAGCGTTGTATGATACCACCCAATTCAGAAAACAATGAGAAATCCTTAAACTGTTTTAGCATTTCTACTGTTTCAGAAAGCACATGCATGTCGTTTTCGTTCAACGGAATGTCTGTTATAGAATAGGCGGTGTCTTCATAGCGGTAAAACTTTTTATCGTAAACTACGATTGGCGCGTTATAGCCTAATTTATCACTACGCATCATTTGCAAGTCTAATTGCACGGTGCGTTTACTTACGTTTACAGTGCGGCCTTCGTAATCGTAGAGCGCATTAGAGCAGGCTTCGATTAAATCGTTTAATGTCCACTGCTTGTAATGGTTTTGCAAGCATTTATCTATGGTTTTGTAACGTATAAGTGCGTTTTTATTAAGCGCCATTTATAGGGTATTAAGTTCTTTTTTTAGGTTAGTTCTCGCCGAAGTTTCGTAAGCCTCATAAAACGGACTGCTATGGTAAATTCTAGGTTTATCCAAAAAATGCTGTAGCGCTTTTTTTCGTCCCTTCTTGTAGAGTAAATTGGGCACAGCAGCATATTCTTTTCTAATGGCTTTGGTGTATTGCGCATAGGTGTCCCATGATTGACCTAAGATAGCGATATCGAAATCTACCATCCATTGCTCATCTGTGTGGTCTTGGGGATTATGGCTTTTGGTGGCCAGTATTAAATTAAAAATACGAGACACGGCTGTAGGGTCTAATTGGGTTTGCGATAGATGGGTTTTAGCCAATTCTGCACTAAGCAATTCGTTTTTTTTACTCCAAATGTTATAAATACTGTCGTGGTAAAAAATGGCAAAGGCAACGTCGCTAGGATACTTTAAGGCAGCGCTATAGATATCAAAATACCCAAAAAGCGCTTCCAGATGCTTAAAATTATGGTAATGTCTAAAGGCTTGTGCGTGGTTTTTTGAAAGCAGCTCCCAATAGACCTCTATTTGGGACGTTTTCGCGCACGGAGCGACAAGCGTATAGAATCGTGCTTTTAAATCCATCGTGATAATTTTTAGAAATTTAAACAATATTTTGAACTACGCAAAATAATTGCGCAGTACTATCGCACATTTGTATCAGAATCATAAAGACGTCTGTAATAAGGACGCTGTAGTTGCTCCGCCAAACGAGGCGTTGGCGGGGCTTAAATGAAGACAATATGGAAAAATACACAAGAGTAACAGGACAAACATTAGTAGATATGGGGTTTAGACCTGGGAAATGGTTTAAAGCAGCTTTAGAGCATATAGATACAGAACAACTCACAGGGCAGGCTTTGCTGGCGTATTTAGAGCAATTTAAGTTGCCAGAGCCTATCGGTTTGCATAAAACAGCAGTGCCTTTTTCAAAAAACATTAAAGCCGATGATGAAAATGCCTTAGAAGTCATTAATGTGGCTAAAGTGGTAGAAACGATGGATGTGTTAATGCAAACACCAACATTAGTTGATGGGGCATTAATGCCAGATGCTTGTCCAACAGGCCCCGCAGGGACAATTCCAGTAGGTGGTGTTGTCGTGGCCAAAAACGCAATTCACCCTGGGATGCATAGTGCCGATATTTGCTGTTCGGTAATGCTTACCGATTTTGGTAAGGCAGATCCTAAAGCGGTTTTAGACGCCGCCCATGAGGTAACACATTTTGGACCTGGAGGACGTTCTAGAGACGCGCAGTTTCGATTTCCTATGGATTTATTGGCCGAAATTGAAGCCAATTATTTTCTAAACGATCAAAAATGTATTTCTGCTGCACGATCGCATTTGGGGACACAAGGTGATGGAAATCATTTTCTATTTGTAGGCATTTCTAAAAATACGGGAAATACCATGTTGGTAACACACCACGGTAGTAGAGGTTTTGGTGCAAACTTGTATACCAAAGGGATGAAAGTTGCCGAGCGTTATAGAAGAGAGTTGTCGCCAGAAACCTTAAAGCAGAATGCTTGGATTCCTTTTGATACCGAAGAGGGCGAAGCCTACTGGGAAGCCCTGCAAATTGTTAGAAAATGGACGAAGAAAAACCACGAGGTGCTTCACGATGCCACTTTAGAGCGGTTAGGTGTTGCTAAAGAACAACGTTTTTGGAACGAACATAATTTTGTGTTTAAAGATGGCGATTTGTTTTACCATGCCAAAGGCGCCACGCCTTTAGACAATAAGTACATGCCAGATATTACAGGGCCACGATTAATTCCTTTAAATATGTCTGAACCTGTTTTAATTGTAGAAGGCGAAACCACAGCCCATAATTTAGGATTTGCACCACATGGCGCAGGACGAAATACTAGTAGAACCCAACATAGAAAAAGTAAAATAGGGACGATTCAAGACATTTTTAATGAAGAAACCAAAGGTTTAGACATTCGGTTTTTTTCTAACGAAATTGATATTACCGAATTGCCAAGTGCGTATAAAAATGCAGCAACCGTTCGTGAGCAAATGGACGAATTTGGTTTAGGAAAAGTGATTGATGAGGTACTGCCTTATGGCTGTATTATGGCTGGGGATTGGCAGAAGAATGCCCCTTGGAA
>CAZLTR010000332.1:0-2955 GCA_964562415.1 uncultured Hyunsoonleella sp.
CTGGTTAAATTTCAACTCATTTTCGGTTAAAAACAAAACGTCAAGATGAGTTCTAAGAGCCTTAAGGTTTGTAAAAGAAGAGTTTATAGTTTTTATTATATTTGTTAGAAGCGGCATTACAAATTAATGTCTCAATGTAGGGACACTATGATCCCATATAAACCAACTAGCATATGAATAAAATATTAACTCTAGTACTCTTTATGGTTATGGCATTTAGTATGAATGCTCAAAAATCTGATGTAATAGGGCAGTGGGTATTTGCTGAAGCACTTAATAAGCAGATAGATCAAGCTGGACTAGATTACATAAAAGCAAATGTGATAGGGAAGTGGAATCTTTCTTTTAAATCAGACGGGCAGTTCGATACGTTTATGATGGGCAAACAACTAAGTGGAACTTGGGTGTTCGATACAACATCTAATTCTATAATTATTTCTGGAACTGAAGGTGGCCCTCAAGAATTTGAAGTTTTAAATGCTACTAAAAATGAACTTGAATTGAAATTTGGTTTAGGCAAATTTTTATTATCTAAAGTAAATTAATATTTTTTTTGGCATCTCAACCAATAGCATTACGTGTTTTAGAGGAGGTATACCCTTTAGATAGGGATTCTTATAAACAAAAAAAATCAAGATTTTTGCTCGAAAAAAACCTTGATTTCTAAACTAAACTAACTAAACTTTTAAACTCATTTATTAAGTCGTAGCAGTTTCTAAAACCTAACAACTTAAAAGGCTAATAAATTTATTTTTATAAATTAATATTAGTTATGAGTTCAATATTTATTAGGAGGTTTAAGGTCTTAAATTTAAGATTCTGGAGGGATAATAGTTCCTCTAGGGTGATTGCCTTTTTGGAGTACGGCTTTAGAGTGGAGTATTTGTGCTGCTATTCTTGACGCCTTTACCTTGGTAGCACTGCGTGATAGCATCTCTAACTCAAATTCTGCTAAAATAGCTTTTCTAAGATCTAACGTTTTCCAAGATGTTACGCTGTTGCATTTTTTTGTGATGGTTCGGGCAAGTGCTAATGCATCTAATAATGCTTGATTCGCGCCTTGGCCTTTAAACGGACTCATAGGATGGGCTGCATCTCCAATAAGGGTCATAGCAGCAGCAGTTTGTAGTAGTTCTGGCTGAAGCAGCGCTCTATCGTATACAGGGTAACCTGAGATAAAATGCGTTGGGGTAGCGGCAACAATTTCAGGAATAGGGCTGTGCCATTTTGTACGTGCTATAGCAGCTGTTTTAAGGGCTTTAGGGCCTTTTGTATTTAATAGTTTAGCGGCATTTTCTTCAATAGGAAAGCTCAGCTGCCACATAATTACGTTTGGAGCAAAGGGCATCATATAGATGCGTTCTACACCGTTGGCCGTTTGAAATACGGTGGCATTGTCTAGTAAATTTGGAGCTATATCTCGAACTGTGTCTAGATGGCAAATTCCTAAGATAACCATACAGTCCAAATACCGTAAAGGGGAGCGTGTGTCACCAATATGTAGCGCTCTCACGCTACTGCGTATACCATCCGCACCAACGACAAGATTTGCGGTGGCTTGTTTTATAATACCATTTACTTTAAAATTTAGGGTGATTTGATTGTTTTTAGCGCATTTATAATTTAGAAATTGGTGATCCCATTGTACGTTGCTACTTCCACCAAGTTGCTCTAGCATAGTAAGGCGTAAGGCTTGGCGCGCAATATGGATGTTGGTACGTTTTTTAGAAGGTTTAGTCTTAGGCGATGTGATCCATTTGCGCATGCCCCATTCTCCTATGATGTTTCCTGAGGGGTCATGAACGATATGTTTTGTAGATACAATCCCATCTTTAAGAGTGGTAATGCCTAAGCCAGATATTGCTTTGCTAGCTTGTTGTAAGGTAAGGCCATAGCCTTGTGCGCGTGCATCGAAGCTGTCGTCTCGTTCGTAAAGTGTAAAAGGAATTTTACGGTGCAAACAGGCCAATGCAAGGGCTACGCCTCCAATACCAGCGCCAATAATGGCAATATGGGGATAGGTTTCGGTATCTGGCGCAATAGGAGCTGTAGCTTTTAGTAAACCAGAACCAGAACAGGCCGTGCAGGTATATATTGCACCTTTAGGACGTAAGGGGGGCGTACCTCTTTGGTTGGAGCGTTTATAAACATCTAGTGCATTTTGGTACTGGCGCCGCACATGCTTTTGAAGTCGGCGTCTTTTTTGGCCTTGGCCTTGGCATATATTGCAAGTGGTCCAGTGAATTTGTCTAGCTTTGTTTGGAGTCAATACGTTTCAAATTTAACCTAATTTAAGCATTATAAAAGAATAGAGGCTTAAAACGAGTTCAAAAATACATACTTTTAGGTCTATTTAAAGACATTTAAACAGGAGTTGTTGTAAATTTTTTTGAAGCGGTATTGATACGATTTACGAACAAAAATTTCGCATATATGCAGTTTTTTTTTCTACTATCCTTACGTTAAAAAATGGAACCTTAATTACGGCTATGCTTTAATTTTTTGCCTTAGACTAGCAAAAAATAATTCAACATTTGTATACGAAATTCTTATCTATAATCGTGTAAGGCTAAATTTTGAAACTATTTAGTATGCTTTAGGACATTATAAAAAACTAAGAGGAGTTAGGCACTTTAGTGAGCGTTATGTCATAAAAAAACCTTGGCAAGCGAACTTACCAAGGTTTTAAAATAATTTATAGTATAAGGAGGTCTTAATTAACCATTCATAGAAATTAAGAATTCTTCGTTGTTTCTTGTTTGTTTGAAGCGGTCGTTAATAAATTCCATAGCTTCTACAGGATTCATATCTGCAAGATATTTGCGCATTACCCACATACGTTGTACAGTCACATCGTCTAATAAAATGTCATCACGACGTGTACTTGAAGAGGTAAGATCGATGGCAGGGAAAATCCTACGGTTAGATATTTTTCTATCCAATTGTAGTTCCATG
>CAZLTR010000333.1:0-2949 GCA_964562415.1 uncultured Hyunsoonleella sp.
TAGATGGCTAAGGCTGTACCTGCGGCATCACGCACGTAGTGCTCTGTATAATTATGGTGGTCGTTCACATAGCTTTCTTTACGTACACGATGCCCTTTATCGTTGTAGTAAAACTTTAATCTTTGCGTTTCGCCTTCCCTTTCGCTTCGTATTTCTGTTACCAAACCACTCACATTGTAAATATACGTAATATTCTCGGTATTGTTTTTTATCAATTGCCCTATACTGTTGTACTCATAGTTGTTTGGGTCTTGACTTTCAATATCGTCTGCATCGGTTACACTACCCACAGCATCGGTAACCTGTTTGAGTTGGTTGGGCTTTGCTGGATCGTAGTTATACTCCAATTTATCCATAGCATTGCTCCTGCCATTTACTGTATTTTTATTACGGTTTAGGGTTTCTATGTTTCCGTTAGCATCATAAGTAATGCCATAAACATTATAGTCTTCATTAGTATTGGCTTCAAAACCGCCGTTAGGTATTATTCTTGCAGTTACATTACTACCATGTTGTGCATGAAAACCGTCTTCTAACCTTATGCTTACACCTGCTTTAAGGTTCAAACTTTGGTTGTTTTCCGTCACCGCTGTAGACCTCACATGAGGCGTCTCTGGATTTTCTGGTGGTGATGTGTAATCTCCAAAATTAGCATCTGTTAACCAATTGTTCTTATTGTAATGGTAACTATAAACTTGTTGGCTATTGGATAGGTTTTTATTGTTCCAGCGTACCCCTTTTATATTCCCATTGTATTGATTGGTCCCGTAATTGGGCACCTCAATTTTGTTTCCTGTTCGTCTGTAATCGTCGCCATGGTAATCAATTTGCATCCCGAAAAGGTCATTAGCATCTCCTCCTGGATCGTTAGCCGCGGTAAGGCTAGGATGGTTTATGGCTTTTAGTTGTCCATTTAAATTGTATACGTAATCGATGCCTTGTAAGGGTACACCGTTTACTGGAGCGATTTCTGTACGTTTTAGTTCCCCTGTTTCATAATATTTGTAATTGGCCTGCGTGGTGTAACTGCTCCCCCCATCGGTAGAGGTCTCAACCTTTATAAGGCTATCATCTGTAGGATCGTAGGTATAACGATGAGAAAACCGCTCATTGTCATCATATTTTTGAAAATCGACCTGGGTAACCGCACCAGTTATAGGGTTGTACTGGTAATCTATGGTTTTTGTACCTAGTTGATTGATATGTTGTACGATCCATTCGACACGCCCATATACATCGTAACTGTACCAAGTCGTCGTCGTTTCTGGGGTTTTGGTATAAGTTACTGCAACGTTACCAGCTAAAAAGTGAGGGGTATAACTGGCGCGCTGTTGCGGTGTTAGGTTTAAATTGCTTAAAGCTTCAGAAAAGGTATTCTCTGGGTGGGCTTGTCCTGTAGGCATATTTTGTGCATCGTAGACCGTAAATTGTTGTTCTCTTTTGCTGTTAAAACTAAAAATTGCTACATCTGGATTTAAACTTGAAAAATCTCCTGAGGCTTCTCCACTTTCTACGGGTCTGCCTAAATCGTCATAATTGGTATACGAAAACACTTGATCACTGGTGTTGCCATCGGCA
Source organism: uncultured Hyunsoonleella sp. (assembly GCA_964562415.1). GTDB lineage: Bacteria > Bacteroidota > Bacteroidia > Flavobacteriales > Flavobacteriaceae > Jejuia. The sequence continues at coordinate 1,579 of CAZLTR010000333.1, forward strand.
TTGGGATCGCGCTGTTTCGAATTTTGAGAAAAGCGTATTTGACCATCTTTACGGTACTTAAACCAAGACTCGCCCTCGTCTGGGCTTGTGGTATGGGTAAGCTCGCCTAAAGCATTATAGGCGTAAGTGCTTTTAAGCTTTTGAAGGGGCTGAAAGGATTCTATCATACGCCCTGCATCATCGTACTTACTTAAACTGTAATCGTAATAGTTTTCTTGGCATAGTACACGTATGGGGTTATCCGCATTATAGGTTTCTGCATTGTTTACAGCTACTCTATAAAACCCATTACTTAGGCTGGCTGTCGCCGCTGTTTCTGTAACTTCTGTAATTAAATTATATACGGTTACACTTCGTCCTGCTGTGTTTTCTAAGCTAAACCCTGTAACACCTACGGGTACATGTACATCGACATAACCTTGTGCACCCAAACGTATCTCTGTATCTCTGCTGCTAGTGCTTCCTGTACGTGCTGCTGCTAGGGTACGCCCATCGGTATCGGTAAACACTACAGTTTCTGTGCCGTGTATGTCGCGGCTTATGGTTTTTATGAGTTTCATACTACCTGTACTTGTAGTATAACTGGCATCGTTAAAGGCGCCTGCTCTAGAAAGCGCATCGCCTGCAGGCATGCTAAAGGTATACTCTTGCTTCCACTCACCACCTTGTTTATTGCCGCCTATAACTTTTAGAGGTGTACCTGGATTTAACTCACTATAAACGGTACTAGCAAACGGGTAATCGGTAACGTCTTGATAGGTATTCCCTTTTAGACGGTGGTCGTCTGTACTGTTGGTCTGGGTGGTGTTGTGTGTGCTGTAATAGCTTCCCAAAGTGTTCGCGCCTTTTCCTGCTGGGGTTGGATTATAGGGATTGGTCTCAAAATCAGCACGATTATAAACTTGATTGTTTTGGTTTGTAAAAAAGTTTGGCGCATACACAAAGCTACCACTCTCGCGTACTGGGGCGCTTAACGTTTGCACTGCTGGACGCCCTTGGCTGTCGTATAGGGTATGGGTCGCCCAGGTACGCCCTGTGCTTACATCTACGCTTTGAGATTGTGTGGATTTGCCCAAATCGTCAAAATACGCCTTGGAACTGGATTTCAAATTACCGTTAATGTCATAGGCTTGACTGGAGGTCCAATTGATATCATAATCTGTAGGACAGCCATTGTTTACTTCAGAATACACCGAAGGACATGTATCTAAATTGTTTTTGGAATAATCGGAATCTGGATAAGGTGGTTGATCTACAAAGGTGTATTCCGGATCTGCTTCGGCATCTCCAAAACCATCATCATCTGAATCGGCATACCATGTGTAGATTTCGCCTGCATTTAATCGTACATCAAAATGAAAATATTGACTA
>CAZLTR010000334.1:0-2909 GCA_964562415.1 uncultured Hyunsoonleella sp.
TAAATCTGCTGATAAGATTGTAAAAACAGTAAAGAGTACTGGTGCTGTTGTAACTGGACCATTTCCGTTACCAACACACAAGAAAATTTTCACTGTATTACGTTCACCACACGTAAATAAGAAGTCAAGAGAACAATTTCAATTAAGCTCTTATAAGCGCTTATTAGACATTTACTCTTCGTCATCAAAAACTATTGATGCGTTAATGAAACTTGAATTGCCAAGTGGTGTTGAAGTAGAAATAAAAGTGTAATGTTTATTGAAACATTAATGTATATTAAAAAGGCTGTCTACATAATAGACAGCCTTTTTTTATGACCTGTTTTTAAATCTAGAAAGTGATGAAAACCTTTTAAGTTATAAACTATTCAATGGTTTTATCCCATGAATAGAAACTTATAGAAACTCTTTTTTGAAATTCCCCAGTATTTAATGTTATTATTCGCAGAGTCATGAGTCTTGTGGCGTCACTATAAGCTGCTTAAACCCAAATTATACATTAAAACCTATTACGACTTTCAACTGCTACAAGCACTAGCGCTACGTTATGCTTTTTTAATTTAACTGTAGTGATAATTACGCGAAAATTAAGAACATAGTAGTGTTTATGGCTTTTGAAACCCTCATGACGATGTTTCATGTAATTTGGGTTAAAAGCTATAAATACGTTGTATAAATGAAGCCTGTAAAAAGGGAATTGCTTAAGCGTATTGTTCTAAATGTTCTTAGAGAACTCATCTTGACGTTTTGTTTTTAACCGAAAATGAGTTAAAATTTAACCAGATGAGGCACTTTTTGAAGCTCATAGCAGCGCTACGGACAAAAAAAGTAACGAAATATGAGTGAATTTCAGCCATTTTTTAGGAAATAGAAAACCTCAAGATGAGTTCAGATATATAGTAATATCTTCCCAAGTGCTAAACCAGCATAAAATTGACTTTTTTATATCTTTTACAGAGGTCTTGTTTTAGATAATGCTTTTAATGGTGTGACAATATGTACTATTCAACTTAGGGGTAACATCGCACTAAAAATAGAAACGCTGCCAATATTTTATGAGTTTTTTTAATGTATATGTGCAAAACAAAGACGTTGGTTTTGTTGAGTTGTTTTAAAAACGATATTACAGCAATGTGTTTTGTTTTTATGCATGTGTAAAAAAAATGAAGCCTATGTTAACCTTTAGATGGTTTTTAATATTAAGTATTGAAAAGAGTAGAAGTGTATTGCCAATAGATGGACAATAGAATTTCTATTAAAATAAGAAAACAACTTAAAATTAAAGACAGAATGAAAAATTTAAAAGAAGTAACATTACTAGGAATCGCTATTTTGGTATTAGGTGTCTCTTGCAGCGGCGGTGATGATGATGGTACAATGCCAGAAATGGAAACCGAAACAGAAACCGAAGAGGAAATAATGCGTCCGCAACTTATTGAAAAGACTATTGAAGTCGCAACGACTTTAGAAAATATTGTAGATGAAGTTGGAGCGGTAGACTATATTGTAAGAGGCTGTGTTAATATTCGAGATGTGTTAACGATTGCTCCTGGGGTTGTTATTGCATTTGAAGCCAATGCAGGTTTTAATGTGGAAGGGATTATTCATGACGGTGTCATTTCAGCCATAGGATTAGCGGGGTTTGGAGCAGATGATATCGAAGATAAAATTATTTTTACGGGAGTAGAAAAGACTCCTGGCTATTGGAAAGGCATTACCATAGAAACCAATGATGTTCGCAATGAGCTTTCTAACGTTATTATAGAATATGCAGGCAGTGATTTTATTTCTGATATTAAAGGCAACCAGAAAGGCGCCATTGCTTTACATTCAAGACCTGGAGGTTTTATTTCGAGTTTAAAGTTGACCAATGCTGTGATTAGGTCTAATGATGGTTATGGTCTTATTGTAGAAAGCGCCTCTTTATTAAGAACTTTCGATACTAATGTTTTTGAGAGAAATGCTAATGCTGCTGTAATACTAGGTGTAAGACAAGTTGGAAACCTTGATGCAGACTCTATGTATACGGGGAGCAATGGTTATAATGGAGTAGAAATTGTTGGAACATGCTGTAATTATTTAGAAAATGATGCCACTTGGCCTAGTTTTACAGATGGTTCTACCTATTATATAAGTTCTTCTGTAGAAATTAGAGCGAAGCTAACGTTACAACCAGGCGCAATTTTCGAGTTTGAAGCCAACACACAGTTACTTTTCGATCAAGATTTTAATTCTGTTGAGAATGATGGAATAATTTCTGCCATAGGTACCGCCGCTGCTCCAATAACATTTACAGGATTTAGAAAAGAAAAAGGCTATTGGAAAGGGCTTGTTGTACAAAGTGAAAGTGTGCTTAATGAAATGAATTATTGTATTGTAGCCTATGCAGGTAGCGATCCTATTATAGATTTTATTAGTGCGGGCTTAGGGGTAGACAATGCGATTGGGGGTGCTCAAAATATACCCCGACTTAAAGTTACAAATTCAATATTTAGAAATATTTTAGGTTGCGGTATTGTTGTAGATGCCACTACTACTTTTGAAGAAAATGGAAATACTTTCGAGAATAACGATGCCTCTGATATTTGTGGTATACTTTAAATCTAATGTGTAGATAAGTCCTTATTGTTTTTTAGGTGTATTTGCGTTAAGATCTCATAATATGTAAATCATTAAAAAATAAATAATTATAGTTTTGATTATTGGATAAAAATAGCTACTTTTGCAGCCACAAAAATTCTTAGAAGCACTAAGAATAACATGTCCTTCCGCTGTGGGCGAAGGAAAAACGGAACAATACAATTCAAAGCTGAAGCGTATTTTTCAGCTTTTTTTAGTTTTAAATAACAAATAGTAATTAATTAAATTAATAAATATGTCTGGGTTAATTGGAAAGAAAATCGGTATGA
>CAZLTR010000335.1:0-2902 GCA_964562415.1 uncultured Hyunsoonleella sp.
CCCATCGCATTTTGGTCGTAAGCGTCTGTTAAGCCATCTTTTTGCAAACCGTCAATTAATGTTTCTGGTCCAAATTTAGTGGCAGTTCTAGCGTATAGGTAATGCGGGGCAAGACTCATGTTTTCCATACCCCCCGCAACGACGACAGAAGCATCGCCAAGTGCTATAGCTTGAGCACCTAACATAACTGCTTTTAGTCCCGAAGCACATACTTTATTTACGGTGGTACATGCTACTGTATCGGGTATCCCAGCCGCTATACTGGCTTGTCTGGCAGGGGCTTGTCCATTTCCAGCTTGAAGCACATTGCCCATAAATACCTCATCTACTACCGAAGGATCGAGTTGGACACGCTCTAAAGCTGCTTTAATAGCAGTAGCGCCTAATTGAGTAGCAGGTACGGTTGATAATGCACCTAAAAAACTGCCAATAGGCGTTCTTATAGCAGAAACAATAACAACTTCGGTATGCATAGGCAGTTTAAGATTAGTCCAGCGAAAATAATGATTTTTATAGAAAATATAGGATTCATCTGCATTATAAAATTCTTGATAACTGATAGAATTCATTACATTTGAAAATATTAACCGCGCTTCATGAAAGATTTTATCAATAAGCTGTACCGCAATCATTCTTTGATTTATAAGCGTTATTGTTTGTATTTACCACATTCTTAATTGTATATTTATTTCCAAAGAGTGGGAAATTTAAATACAGTTTTGAAAAGGGTAAACCTTGGCAATCTGAAAATTTATTGGCGCCTTTTAATTTTGCAATCCAAAAATCCGATCAAGAAATTAGTGGTGAAATAGCTGCAATAGAAGCGGCAAGCCATTTGTATTTTGATATAGACCCAGAAGTAAAACCTAAGGTATTAAAAGCGTATGCATCTCAATTTGAGGTTGCGTTTTCAGACACGTTAGCATTAGAGGTATTGCGCCAATTAAAACGTACAGGCACTACTATTTTAGAAGACCTTTATGCTTTTGGCATTTTAAGCGAAACACATGATTTTAAGGGCGAAAAAGTTGTAGATATACTCCATGGAAACGTTAAAACTGAAAGTACCACCTATAAAAGATTAATTGCTCAAGAAGCTGTTAAGGGTATTTTAGAAAAAAGATTAAAAGCTAATGGGCTCTACACGCACATACCTCGTTTTACAGCCTTATGTTTTGATATTATTAGACCTAATTTAATCTATAACAAATCATTTACCGATAAAGCTTTACAGAATGAATTAAATAAGGTGTCCTTTGCAAGAGGTAGTGTAGAAAAAGGAACGCTTATCATTTCAAAAGGTGAAGTGGTTGAAGGCGATAAATTTCAAAAGCTAAAGTCTTTACAATCAGAATACGAATCTCAAGTATGGAGTGCCTCTAATTACAATTGGGTATTATTTGCTTATACCTTATTGGTGGCATTAGCCTTATTAATGCTTTTATTATTTCTTAGAAAGTATAGAGCAGATGTATTTGAAAATAATACTAAAGTGACATTTATTTTTTTTAATGTTTTACTCATGGTATTTATTACCACTTTGGTTGTAAATTATAATTCGGAATACCTTTATGTAGTCCCACTTTGTATATTACCATTGGTTTTAAAGGCATTTTTTGATGCCCGTTTGGGGATGTTTACACATGTTATTACGGTATTGTTATTAGGATCTATCGTCTCTAATAGTTATGAATATATGTTTTTACAAATTTTAGCAGGTATAGTCACCATACTTACTGTATCTGAATTGTATAAACGTGCCAATTTATTTATATCTGTTGGACAAATTACTTTAATATACATTATTGCTTACTTTGCGTTTTTTGTAATTCAGGAAGGCAGTGTTGATAGTTTAGATTTAAAAACATTTTTACTTTTTATACTTTGTGGTTTAGCTACTTTATTTGTTCAGCCCTTAATTTATGCTTACGAAAAGCTATTTGGATTAGTATCTGATGTTTCTCTTTTAGAATTGTCTGACACCAATACAAAACTATTAAAAGCATTATCTAACACAGCGCCAGGTACTTTTCATCATTCCTTAAATGTGGCAAACCTAGCCGAAGCCTCTGCTAATGAAATTGGCGCTAATGCCATGCTTACACGGGTTGGGGCTTTATACCACGATATAGGAAAGATGCAGAATTCTAATTATTTTACAGAAAATCAAACCACAGGAATTAACCCGCATGATGAGTTAGCCCCTGCCGAAAGTGCTAAAATAATTATAGATCATGCCATAGATGGGATAGAAATTGCTAAAAAATATAGTTTACCAGATCGCGTTATTGATTTTATTAGAACCCATCATGGTACAAGTTTGGTGTATTATTTTTATAAGAAAGCTAAAGAAGTAGATTTAGAGGTAGATGCATCACAGTTTAGATATCCAGGGCCAACGCCTTTTAGTAAGGAAACTGCCATTTTAATGATGTGTGATAGTGTTGAGGCGGCATCAAAAAGTTTAAAAAATCCCACGTCTACTAAAATCGATAATTTTGTAGAAAATATTATAGATAAACAGATAGAAGAGGGACAGTTTTTAAATGCGAATATTACTTTTAAAGAAATTCAATCTATAAAAAAAGTCCTAAAACACAAGCTAGCAAATATTTACCATTTAAGAATAGAATATCCCGAATAATTTTTGAAAAAAAAGTACTAAATAGTTGTGATATATCTAATGTTTAAGTTACATTTGCAACCGCAAAATTAGTTTTGTGAAAGTTCTTTTTTAAAGATAATAGGAGAGGTGCCAGAGTGGTAATGGAGCAGATTGCTAATCTGTCGACGCGCAAGTGTTGCCCGGGTTCGAATCCCGGTCTCTCCGCAAAATAAGATAGCCAATTCGGGGTGTAGCGTAGCCCGGTTATCGCGCCGCGTTTGGGACGCGGAGGTCGCA
>CAZLTR010000336.1:0-2896 GCA_964562415.1 uncultured Hyunsoonleella sp.
CGTCTTTTGGTTCTTGCGATAAATCGAACACCTTGGCTTCTGGAGAGTTTAGCAAACGGTAGGATTGTTCCATAGAACGCATTAAAGATTCGCGCTGATAGTTGCTCCCCTTTTCCATGATTTCGCTTTTATTCACTAATTCTTTGTAGAGTTTATAGCGCGACTCAAATCGTTTTAAAGACATGCCTTTAGGCGGTCGTACACTATCTAAGCCACTAGAGGGATCGGGAATTAAAAATGGCCCATACTCTGTACCTAAAAACCCTGCCGAATGAAAGGCTTTTAGCTCTTCGGCTTCTCCCATGGTAAAACGCTGCCCTATAGAAATAAAAGGCGGGATTACAGGGTTTCCTGGCCCTAGTTCTTTAGCTATCCACGCTCCTATATGTGGTGCTTGCACCGATTGTGGGGGTTCGTAGCAGGTATGCCAATGGTACTGGTGTCTGGTATGTAAAATATGACCCAAATCGGCAGATTTATAGGAACGGATTATAGCACCTTTATCCATAACGCTCCCAATTCCCTCTAATCCTTGGGAGAACTCTAAACCATCTACCACTGTTGGTATTTTAGGAAACGTACTTAAAATACGCTTGCTTTCTACACCTTTTTCGTAAGGCACATAGGCTTTAGGATCGAATGTTTCTGTATGCGCCATACCGCCAGCCATCCAAAGTAAAATAACAGTATCTGCTGTGGCTGCTCTTTTTTGTACTTCTGGGGTACAAGAACTTAAAAAACTTGATATAGAAATAGTTGTTGTAGAGGCCGCTATACTGGCAGCAGTCATTTTTTTTATAAATTCTCTACGTGAGTTTTGTGTTTCCATGTTCTTTATCTTTAAAGCGTATTTCTAATTTTTTAGAATTAATCAATAAATTGAAATTCTGGTGACATTAAAACAGCCCAAAACAAATCTTGTAATTGTGTTTTTTCTGGATTTGTCCCTAAAACGTTAAGCATTACTTCGCGTTCTTCTTTCGAGGGCTTACGGCCTAATGCGTTTCGATACAAATCGCTAACCATTTTTCCTGTATCTGTGGCATATCTGTCTAACCAAAGTCGTGCGCCTTCTTCTAAAACACTATCAAAAAACGCTCCATTTGTTAGCTCTAAAGCTTGTAATAATGTTGCTTGTTCTTCTCTAGAAGTGGTTACTATTTCCCTACTTGGGCGCCCAAGTGCTTTCATAAATGGGTGTTGTTTTACCAAACTAGCACGCGCAAATTTTTCGTCTTGGTCTTTAAATGTAAAATTGAGCAATTTGCCCCAATTGTTAAAGTTACGTGTGCCATAATCTCTCACCTCCAGCCAATTTGAATCGTTAAAATGAACCGCTGTCCAACCCGATTCTGGTAATGCATCAACACTTTTCCATGTGGTGTCTGAGTTAATTTCTAAAATAGCTCCAGATGCTTGTTCTATTTTTAAAGCAAATAGAATCCCTGCTGGATTTGCTATGGTACCATCGTTCTCTCCTAGCACGGCTATTGTATTTTTTCCAACAACCAAATAGGAACTTATGTCTATTTTACCAACGTCTTTCCAATTGTTATTTTCTAAAACTTTTTGTCCGTTTATAAAAAGCTGGTACGAGTGGTCTACCGAAATTAGAGCTTTAGCACTCGCTATGTTTAACGATGGTAGTTGAAAAGACTTTCTAAAATAGCGTTTACCAGGTTCTGGCAACACGACCCTGTTAAATTTAATTTCTTTGTGCCATATGCGTTTGGCTTTTATATTTTCGCCATTAGGATTAAAGGCCACATCTGGATACATTGGTGCTATAACTTGGCTCACAGCATCAGAGAATTGCTCTGCACTTAAACGGCGTGATATAGGCCCTTTAAACACGTAATTAACCTTGGTATCTTCTATTTTATCATAATTAATCATGGGTTGTTGGTAGGCTTTCGAAGTGACAATACGCTTTATCAAATGCTTTAAATCTGAACCATTATCCACAAAATCTGCCGCTAACCAATCTAGAACCTCTGCATCCCAAGGGGCATTATCCATCTCGTCTAGTGGCATAACAATACCACGCCCCATTAAACGGCTCCAAAATCTATTGGCCAGCGTACGGTATAGCCTGCCATTATCTCTTTGTACCATGACTTCAGACAGTTTTAATAAACGGTCTTTTATGGTTTTACCTTCTACGCTTCCTAACTCAGGGTATAAAAAGCTGGCTTTTGCCATTTTGCCTATAGGTTTATCGCACCTGTTTAGCTCTAGTATTGAATCTGAAAAAATAGTGGCGAAACCATAGGCTTGAGCTAGGGTAAGATTGCTAATAAAACTATTATGACAAGAGGCGCATTTTACATTTACGCCCATTAAAGATTGCCCTATGTTTTGTGCGGCTTGCATTTCGGTGCGTTGGCTGGCATTTACAACGCCACGCCATTGTACGCCTCTAATAAAACCTTTAGAGCCTTTAACTGGATTTACCAATTCGCGTACTATATCGTCGTACGATTTATTTGTTATTAGCGCATTGTACAACCAGTTGGTAATTGGACGTTTTCCTCCTGCGCTACTGTAATCGTTTCGTAATAGATCGTTCCAGAATGTAAGCCAATGTTGTGTATAATTTTTATTGTCGCTTAGTAGTTTATCAACTAATGCTTCTCGTTTATGTTCGTTTTTATCATTGATGAAGGCCTCAACTACATCAACATCTGGCAACAAACCAATAATATCCATGTGGATGCGTCTTACAAACGTTCTATCGTCTACAACCTCTTGCCAGTCTACGTTGTTTTTATCAAAATAAGCATCTACTAACTTATCTATAGGATGGGTTTCTTTGGTTGCTGTGGGCAATGTTGGTGTTAGTAAAGCCAATGGGGCTTCTGGAAATACTTTAACGGCTTTGTCTGACCAATGCGCA
>CAZLTR010000337.1:0-2828 GCA_964562415.1 uncultured Hyunsoonleella sp.
GTGCATCCAGTTGTTTTGCCTTAAAAAGGGATGTACACTTTCTACACTATTTTTTCCAAAAGTCCCATAGCGTACGTGGCCTAAAAGGAGCTCTCCAATATAAGGAATGTGTTTTTTTTGTAGCGCAACATCATCGTTGTATTCTGGATGCGCTTCAAACTCTTTATTGATGCGATTGTTAATTTGTCCAAAAATATCCTGAATAGGCTGCTGGGCAATAGATCGCACTCTACTAATGTAACGCTCACCAGGTTGGGTGTCTAACTTTATGCTTGCAAAACCAGCACCATCTTGTCCACGATTGTGTTGTTTTTCCATCATAAGGTACATTTTATTTACCCCATAAAAGGCACTCCCATATTTTTTCTTGTAATATTCAAGTGGTTTTAAAAGTCTAATAACCGCAATTCCACATTCGTGTTTTATAGCATCACTCATTGTAATTTATAGTTTTGTTTGGTTTACTGCTTGCGCAGATATTACAAATTTTTGGATTTCAAAAATGAAAATTAGTCTTAATATAAGATTTTAAAATAAAAACGCACTCTTGTAGAGTGCTGTATTTTATGTTATTGTATTTTAAACTGTGTTAATGCTTTAAATTGATGTAGTCGCTTTTCTACTTCTTTTTTCTCAAGATGCTGCATGCGTTCTGTTCCAAATTTCTCAACACAGAATGATGCCAAAACCGAACCATAAATAACAGCAGCTTTCATGTTTTCGAAAGTATAATCTTCGGTATGGGCGAGGTATCCTGTAAAGCCTCCAGCAAATGTATCGCCAGCACCAGTAGGGTCGAATACGGTTTCTAATGGTAGTGCAGGTGCCGAAAATATCAAATCTTTATGGAATAGCAGTGCCCCGTGTTCCCCTTTTTTAATTACGACATATTTAGGGCCCATTTCATAAATTTTTTGGGCAGCAGTAACTAGTGAATAAGCACCTGTTAATTGTCGGGCTTCTTCATCATTTATTGTAATTACGTCTACACGTTTTATCACGTCTAGTAACTCGTTTAAAGCACAATCCATCCAAAAATTCATGGTGTCTAAAACCACTAATTTAGGCGTGCTTGTCATTTGGTCTAATACACTCGATTGCACTAAAGGGTGTAAATTACCTAGCATTACTACATCTGCATCCTTATAATTGGCAGGGACTACAGGATTAAAATCGGCAAGCGTATTTAATTCTGTTTCTAGAGTATCTCTGGTATTCATGTCGTTATGGTATTTACCACTCCAGAAAAATGTTTTCCCATCTTTAACCACTTCTATACCCGAAATATCAAGTTGCTTATCCTTGAGCATGTCTAGATAGGTTTGCGAGAAGTCTCCTCCTACAACAGACACCAATGCAGCGTCTTGATTGAAATGCGATGCCGAAAGGCCAATGTAAGTGGCTGCGCCACCCAATATTTTATCGGTTTTACCGAAAGGAGTCTCAATAGCATCATAGGCTACTGTTCCAACAATTACTAACTTGCTCATAGATTTAGGAGTCCTCAATTTTTTGCAAATATAAGTGTTTTAAAGTGTTTAAAAATAAAAAAACAGAAATATGCTTATTGCGAATTATAGGTGTTGTTTTTCTAATTTTTTCAATGTTGAGAATGTTTTGTAGGGACCTTTTATTAAAAGCGTATTTACAACAATAGGGGGTAACTTGCCTTCGGGATTAAGATACAATTGTTGTGTGACCTTTGTTTGGTTGCCCTTAGCTTCTAACAACCAATGGCCCATAAGTTCTTTTATTCTTAAAGTTTTGTTTTGTTCTGGAACCCCTTCAGGTAAACTTTCAATGGTAAGTTTAACTTTAGAACTGTTAATATGAGATACAGTTAAAAGCGATACAATATCTCTATCTTGTATAGGCCAAGGCAGTATTTTACGGGCATAAAACACATGTTTGTCTTTTGTAAGTTGTTTAACATAATAGCTAATACCAGATTTACAGGTGTTAGGATTGTATTGGGGCGCCTCTAAAAGCGCCTTAAGTACTGTATTTAGATTTGTGTTTAATGTGGTAGTAGCCTTATATTCATCAAAGTGAGTATGTGGCGAAGATCGGGTGTATATTTTTATATTTTCACTATCTTTTCTTAGTGTCCAAGCCGTTTGAGAATGCAATACAGCACAAAGACAAAATGAGATGCAGAGGGCTACTTTGGTTTTCATACTAAGCTTTTAGTAATTAGTGGCTTAAGTTGCCAAATCATTACATGAAGGCACCTATTTATTTTCTGCCAAAATCGGCAGGAATCTCACCCCAAGCTTTAGTTTCCCATTTCACAATAGTGGTTGTGTAACTATTAGTGTGTAACCAATGTATAGCCCGGTCCACTAAATCAAAAACAGGTTTGTTTTTGGCGTTACGCACTAATTTAGTATTGCATTTTTTCTTTTTAACCCAACTCATTGCAGTTCTAGAATCGGTATAAATAATACGGTTGCTGTTGTTGTTTTTAAGTAGTGCCAATCCATGTACCAAAGCTAAGAATTCCCCTATGTTATTGGTGCCTTCATCAAAAGGCCCTTGGATGAATAGCTGTTTTTTGGTCTTTGTATCTACCCCACGGTATTCCATAATGCCTGGATTTCCACTAGAGGCAGCATCTACTGCAATAGAATTGTAATTGGGGTGCCCTATTTTTTGGAGTTGTTCTGGAGACAAGTCACTTTTAGAGGTCTTATTTTTACCAATGTAGTCAAAATAATTGCCTTCTAAAGCTGTTTTTGCAGCCTTTAAGGTGTCGAAAGATTTATATTGTGCGCCTTGATAATCTTTAATTTGTTTTTTACAAACGTTCCAAGATTCAAAAACTCCTG
>CAZLTR010000338.1:0-2803 GCA_964562415.1 uncultured Hyunsoonleella sp.
AACGCTCAAACCCCATATTAAAGAGTGTAAATCCAAAAATATCGGCATATTGGTCAATAATTTTGCTAACAGGCGTACCAGCACCATGACCAGCGTCGGTTTCTATACGAATTAGGGTGGGGGTATTGCCTGTTTGTTTGCATTGGAGTTCTGCGGCAAACTTAAAACTATGCGCAGGTACAACCCGGTCGTCATGATCGCCAGTAGTAATTAAAGTGGCAGGATACGCTACCTTAGCTTTAACGTTGTGTAAGGGCGAGTATTTGATAAGGCAATTGAACATGTCTTTATTATCTAGAGCCGTACCATAATCGTAGGCCCAACCTGCGCCAGCTGTAAAGGTATGGTAGCGCAGCATATCCAGCACCCCAACTGCGGGTAGGGCCACTTTGGCCAAATCTGGACGCTGGGTCATTACCGCGCCTACTAGAAGTCCGCCATTAGAACCGCCTTTTAAGGCAAGATAATTAGAAGAGGTATAAGCATTAGCGAAAAGGTATTCTGCTGCAGCAATAAAATCGTCAAACACATTTTGTTTTTGGAGTTTTGTGCCAGCAAGATGCCATGTTTTTCCATATTCGCCACCTCCACGTATGTTAGGAACAGCTAAAATACCACCTTGTTCCATCCACACGGCATTGGTAATGCCAAAAATAGGGTTGAGACTAATATTAAATCCGCCATAACCGTAAAGAATGGTTGGATTTTTACCGTTTAAAGAGAGGCCCTTTTTATGGGTAATAATCATAGGGATTTTAGTGCCGTCTTTAGAGGTGTAAAAAACTTGCTTACTTTCATAAGCATCAGAATTAAAAGCGATACTCGGTTTCCAGTGTAAAGTGGAGGTACCTGTTTCTAAATCAAGTTTAAAAATACAAGAGGGTGTGTTGTAATTGGTAAAACTAAAGTAGTCGAATTTTTCATCGTTTTTGGCTCCAAAACCATTAACATTGCCTATACCAGGTAGAACAATAGATCGAATTAGCGTACCGTTGTAATCGAACTGCTTTACTTTAGAGACTGCATCGATCATGTATTCTGCGATGAAATAGCCACCGCTTTTAGATATATTTAGTACGTTAGAGGTTTCTGGAATAACGTCTTTCCAGTGTTCTGGTGTGGGGTGAGCAGCATCTACACTTACTAGTTTTTTATTAGGAGCATTTAAGTTCGTGACTAGAAATAATGTACTACCCACATTACTAATAATAGTGGTATCGCTATTGGTATCATCAAGTAGGGTAACCCAAGTTGCGTTGGGTTGGGACAAATCTTTGATATATAGTTTGTTTCCAGAGGTAGAATTGCAAGGGCTAATGATTAAATAGCGGTCGTCTTCGGTAACAGTAGCGTAGATGTAGCGGTGTTTTTCGGCACTAGAACCTCCAAATATTAAAGTGTCTTCTTCTTGTGGTGTGCCAAGTTTATGGTAATAGATTTTATGTTGCTCTGTCTTTGCCGATAGGGCACTGCCTTTAGGTTTGTCGTAACTGGAATAGTAGAACCCTTCGTTTTTGTACCAAGAAATACCGCTAAACTTAACATCGATTAGTGCTGCTTCGGCGTAAGTACTATAGGTGGTATTCATGATACAGATTTTACGCCAATCACTACCAGCTTCAGAAATAGAGTAGGCTAGTGTTTTTCCATCTTTAGAAAAGCTTAAGAGATCAAGTGCTATGGTACCATCTTTAGAGAAGGTGTTGGGGTCTAAAAATATAGTAGCTGTCTTTGCATTGGCATCTTTTTGATAGCGGTAAAGGACATACTGGTTTTGCAGGCCGTCATTTTTATAAAAATAAGTGTAGTCCCCTTCGGTAAATGGTGCACTTACTTTTTCGTAGTTCCAAAGCTGCGATAAGCGTGTTTTTAAGGCGTCACGAAATGGAATTTGGTTTAAGTATTTAAATGTGGTTTCGTTTTGAGCTTTTACCCAAGCTTCTGTGGCAGGACTTCTATCGTCTTCTAGCCATCGGTAGGGGTCTTTTACTTTAACATCAAAATAGGTGTCTACAGTGTCTACTGTTTTGGTTTTAGGGTAATTCACTACAATAAGTTGGTTTTTGTTTTTTTCTATCGTACCACAGCTATAACATATAGTAACAATAATTATAAAAAGTGTTAGTTTGTGCATGGTAGTATAATTCCACCAAAAATAACAGAATTATGGATTTAAATTTACTTAAATGGCATTAATCTGTGCTTTTAACATGTATTCTTGTGGAGATAATAGTCTAGGAAAAGCAAAAACCTTTGAAGAAGCTTCAAAGGTTTTGTATATAATAGTATTGAACTCATCTTGACGTTTTCTATTTCCTAAAAAATGGCTGAAATTCACCCCTATTTCGTTACTTTTTTTGTCCGTAGCGCTGCTATGAGCTTCAAAAAGTGCCTCATCTGGTTAAACTTCAACTCATTTTCGGTTAAAAACAAAACGTCAAAATGAGTTCATTAATAGTGTCTTAAAATAATAATACAGTTATTACTATTTTAAAACTGAATTATACCAATTGATTTTCAATAAGGTATTCTGCGATTTGAACTGTATTGGTAGCAGCGCCTTTACGCAAGTTATCTGCAACGATCCACATGTTTAAGGTGTTTGGTTGTGTTTCATCACGACGAATTCTACCTACAAATACCTCATCTTTATCATGCGCAAAGATAGGCATTGGATAGGTGTTGGTGTCTGTGTTATCTTGCACAACAACACCTGGAGTATCGTGTAATAATTTACGAACTTCGGCCAAATCGAAATCGTTTTCAAACTCTACATTTACAGATTCTGAATGCCCACCTGCCG
>CAZLTR010000339.1:0-2801 GCA_964562415.1 uncultured Hyunsoonleella sp.
TGGTTAAATTTCAACTCATTTTCGGTTAAAAACAAAACGTCAAGATGAGTTCAAATTAAAAAGGAGTTGTTTCATGTATATTTAAAATAAAAATATTATTCCTCTAACAAACCATTTTCACGCCACTGTTCCATTGTATTTCTTATCTCTAAAGACACTCTGCCACTTGGGGGCATAGGATTTTCTTCGCTATTCATTCTAGTGATAATACGGTCTGCTCTGCTACTTACATCATCAAAAGTAAGTAATGGAAATGGAGCTCCAAATGCCGTAGGGCTTGTATGGCACATGTTACAGTTATCTTGCATAATCGCTCTAACATTTGCTTCAAATGTGATGCTATTGCTTTCAGGTATTTCCGCAAGCGCACGTGCTTCTAAATCTTCTTCATTTTCATTAGAGCAGGCAAAGAGTAATGTTCCTAATAAAACGCTGTAAATGATATGTCTAAATTTCATAATATGCAATGCTTAAAAATTTCTGCTTAGGTTAAAACCAAAAAATACATCACCGTCTAGCCAATCTTCTTCGGTTCTCCCTAAGAAAGAGTTGGTATTGATACCTCTGGAGTTTGTAAAATGTAATTGGAAAACATGGCCACCAGTTTCTAAATCGAAACCTATAGATAATGGATTATGAAACGTAGACGCGCTAGCCCTGTTAAGGTGTAGCCCATAATCTGCATTAATAGACCAGCGTTTGGTTATTTTGTAACGTGCTCCAAAACCTAATGCATATTGTGTGTTGTCTTGCTCTGCTATACGCACCAAGCCTTCATGAAATACAGTAGGTGCCAATAGTAAGGATATATTTCTATTAAATTTTCTAGATATAAGTATTTGCGATGTGTAGCCTACTTTGTCTAAAAAATCAATACCAGGGAGAACATCATCTGTTAACTCGGTATTTACCAAAACAGCATTAAACCCTACAACGCTTACAGGAAAACCATTTTTAGATTGTCTAACAAGTCTATATTTTAAAGAACTTTGATATAGCTTTCTAAAAGAGCTTCTGGACACGCCAATATTTATCCAGTCGGACAAACCGTACACAAAATTTAGCCGTGTTACTGCATCATCTAATCCAAAAAACGTGTCTATACCATTTTTTAAATTGCCAAATCTATGGGCTACTACAAAAGTTAAATCTTTTTTAGGAACCAGTGTTGTAGATTCAAAATTCACAATTTTTAAGCCTTCAAAGGCTTCAGTAACATAGGCCGTTGCTTGGGCTTTTGAAGCGTTGTGAGTTTCTTTTAGAGATGCATTTTGAGTTAATGCTAAAAACGGTAATAATAGTGAAAAAAGTGATATTTTGCACATTGTAGTTTGGTTGTATTTATTCGTAATATAGCGCTTAATACGCCATATTAGTTATCCTGTGAAACGATAATTATATGCTAAGGGGGGTATTTCTATATTTTAGACGTTAACTTTAGCATAATTATTTCAACTTAACTACAGTCGCTAAACCTATTTCAACCTTACACGTGTTAGAGTAAAATTTTAGCATTTTGAGATTTTAAAGCCTCTAAATGGTCATTAATTTTAAATTCTGAAGCATTAAATTTAGTAGAGCGCTTTCTGGCTTGGTCTTGTCTTGCAATACTTCTTGAAAAACGTCTTACAGCCTGTTCTGTATCTAATATGATACCAGGAACCTTAACGTTTTTACCATTACTGTCTTTAGCTACCATGGTGAAATATGAAGAATTACAGTGTTTAATATCCCCTGTTTGAATGTTTTCAGATTCTACACGAAGTCCAATAACCATAGAGGTACGTCCTGTGTAATTAACAGATGCTTTTAAAGTTACCAATTCGCCAACTTCTATGGGGTTTAAAAAATCTACTCGGTTAACAGATGCTGTTACGCAATAGTGTTGCGAGTGTTTAGAAGCACAAGCAAAGGCAATTTGATCCATTAAATTTAAAATATGTCCTCCGTGTATCTTACCACTAAAATTTGAGTGCGAAGGTAACATGAGTTCTGTTATAGAAACTTGAGATTCTTTTGGGTGTTTAAACATGATTATGATGTTATGCTGGTAAAAATTATTCCTGTTAGTATTGCAATTCCAAAACTTATTAAAGTGCCTATTAAAATATACTCTGTAAGCTGCCTGTGTTTAGATTCCTTAATATCACTAAATCTAAATACAGATTTTGCTGTAATTAAAAAACCAACAGCTTCCCAGTGATTTAATATGATAAATGTAAACACTAAAATGCGTTCTAAAATACCAATATATTTACCAGCATCCTTTAATGAATCTGCATTTTTAGTAAGATCTAAAATATTCCACTTTAAAAACACGGTTTTCATAATTATTGAAGCGGGAATCGTTAAAAACAATAAGCAGGTACCTAAAACCAATTGGTATTCTGTAAGGGCAATGTTTTCCCATATTGTAGTTTTAGAGACACCGACATAACATAGAAAAATGATAAAAAGGTGTGCCAATTGGTCTATAAAAAAGAGTAAGCGTTTTGTTTTTTTATTTTGAAATGTAAGCTTTAAAGCATCTATTATAAAATGCGATACTCCAATAGCAACAACTATATACCAAAGCGAAGGGTTCCACAACATTATAGCTGTTACTGCCATATGGGTAGCACAGTGTATGTACAGTTTAGGAGATTTTAATTTCTTTGTTTCTTTTTCTGCAACCCAATGTTGGGGTTGTAAAAAGAAATCGCCTATAAGGTGTGCTAAAATGAGTTTTACCGCTATCATTATAAAGTATTTTGAATATCCGTTTTCATTCATAACCCAGTAATAGCCGCAATTACAAGCCT
>CAZLTR010000340.1:0-2787 GCA_964562415.1 uncultured Hyunsoonleella sp.
TTAATAGAACATAAGCGTATCAACACTACTGTAGCTAAAGCAAAAGCTTTAAAACAGTTTGTAGAGCCTATCATTACTAAATCTAAAGAAGACACAACCCACAACAGACGTATTGCTTTTAGTCGTTTAAGACAAAAAGAGGCTGTAACGGAATTGTTTAGAGATGTTGCTACTAAAATAGGTGACAGACCAGGAGGTTACACAAGAATTATTAAGTTAGGTAACCGTTTAGGTGATAACGCTGATATGGCAATGATCGAGTTAGTAGATTACAATGAAATCTACAACGCAGATAAAGCTAAGAAGAAAACAACAAGAAGAAGTAGAAGAGGTGGTTCTAAACCAGCTGCTGCAGCTCCTGTTGAAACTAAAGCATCTAACGAAGAGGAATAAATGTTGATAAGCATTTAACATATAAAGGATAAACTATTTTTGGTTTATCCTTTTTTTTTGGATTTTTGCAAAAAAAATTATCGTTACCCTAAAGTGTGATTAGGAATCCCGTTTATACTGTAACTTTGTAACGCTATATCAGAACAAAAGTACAACGCTTATAAACGCAAACGTAAATGAAACATAACATAAGATGAAAACGGTCATAGCATATGCTTTAAAGCTGTAATGCGTGTGCAAAGACCAAATAGGAGTGACATCTAAAATTATAGTAATAACACATGAAATATCAAAAGAGACAAAATGCAATCGTTCTACTTGCAGATGGTACAATTTTTTATGGAAAAGCAGTAGGTAACAAGCAAGGCACCGCATTTGGGGAAGTTTGTTTTAATACTGGTATGACAGGGTACCAAGAGATTTTTACAGACCCTTCTTATTTTGGACAGCTAATGGTAGCTACAAATGCGCACATTGGTAACTATGGAACGAACGCAGAAGAAATAGAGTCTGATTCTATAAAAATTGCTGGATTAATTGTTAAAAATTTTAGCTATGATTATTCTCGTGCTTCTGCAGACCTGTCTTTAGAAGATTTTTTAGATAAAAATAACCTTTTAGCCATTTCCGATGTAGATACCAGAGCCTTGGTAAGCTATATTAGAGATCATGGTGCAATGAATGCTGTTATTTCTACAGAGGTGGATAATATAGAGGGCTTAAAGCAACAATTGGCAGAAGTACCACCAATGAATGGTTTAGAATTAGCCTCTAAAGTGTCTACAAAAGCGCCTTATTATTTTGGTGATGAAAATGCCACTTACAAAGTAGCTGCTCTCGATATAGGAATTAAGAAAAATATTTTAAGACATATTGCCAGTAGAGATGTGTATGTTAAAGTGTTCCCATATAATGCCAAGTTTGAGGATTTAGAAGCGTTTCAACCAGATGGTTACTTCTTGTCTAACGGCCCTGGAGATCCAGAACCTTTAGTAGAAGCCCAAGCTGTAGCAAAAGAAATTATTAAAAGAGACCTACCTTTATTTGGTATTTGCTTAGGCCACCAAGTTATCGCCATAGCAAATGGAGTCTCTACGTATAAAATGCACAACGGGCATAGAGGGATTAATCACCCTGTAAAAAATACGATTACGGGTAAGGGGGAAATCACATCTCAAAACCATGGCTTTGCAGTAAATAGAGAAGAAGCCGAAGCGAATAAAGATTTAAAAGTAACCCATGTGCATTTAAATGATGATACAGTGGCAGGATTAGCCATGACATCTAAAAACTGCTTTTCGGTACAGTACCACCCAGAAGCCAGTCCTGGACCTCACGATTCGGTATATCTTTTCGATCAGTTTGTAGAGAATATTAAAAAGCATAAAGCAGCTGCTGCAAAATAAAGGCAGTACCAAATAAAAAATACAGAACTAAAACGTTATAGTTTTCATTTCAATATTTTATTTGCTAAGCTTCTATAAAAAACAAGATTTAAACGTAAATTTGAAGAATTAAAGAAAAAAACAAACCATTATGAGCGTAATCATTAATATCCACGCAAGACAAATTCTAGACTCAAGAGGTAACCCTACTGTTGAAGTAGACGTTATTACAGAAAATAATATTTTAGGAAGAGCTGCTGTACCATCAGGAGCTTCAACAGGAGAACACGAAGCAGTAGAATTACGAGATGGAGGAGACACTTACATGGGTAAAGGTGTTTTGAAAGCGGTTGAGAATGTAAATACGCTTATCGCAGAAGCATTATTAGGTGTTTCAGTGTTTGAACAAAATCTTATCGATCAAATGATGATCGATTTAGACGGGACACCAAACAAATCTAAATTAGGGGCTAATGCTATATTAGGGGTGTCTTTAGCAGTTGCTAAAGCAGCGGCTAACGAATTGAGTATGCCTTTATACCGTTACGTAGGTGGAGTATCTGCTAATACGTTACCATTACCAATGATGAATATCATTAATGGAGGGTCTCATAGTGATGCGCCTATTGCATTTCAGGAATTTATGATTATGCCTGTAAAAGCAAAAAACTTTACGCATGCCATGCAAATGGGAACAGAAATATTTCACCATTTAAAGAAAGTTTTACACGATAGAAATTTAAGTACTGCTGTAGGCGATGAAGGAGGTTTTGCTCCTAACTTAGAAGGAGGTACAGAAGATGCGTTAGAAACAATAGCTAAGGCTGTAGAAAATGCAGGGTATAAATTTGGAGAAGAAATTAAGATCGCTTTAGATTGTGCTTCGGCAGAGTTTTTCCAAGATGGTAAATACGACTATGCTAAATTTGAAGGGCCTTCTGGAAAAGTAAGAACAAGTAAAGAACAAGCAGAGTACTTAGCAGAACTTGTAGAGAAATATCCTATCATT
>CAZLTR010000341.1:0-2787 GCA_964562415.1 uncultured Hyunsoonleella sp.
CTCATAATCTTACCTGCTATGGCCTTCATGTCCTTACCAAAACGTGGTCCAAGCGTTTTAAAATTAGGTTTTATTTGCTTTACTAAAATATCTGAAGCATCTTCTAAAAGCTCTACAGTTTTAATATTAACCTCATGTTTTATTAAATCTGACACGGCTAAGATCTCTTCTTTCTGAGTGGCACTATCAATAGGTATCATGATTTTTTGCAAAGGCTGACGTACCTTAATTTTCTCTTTAGCTCTTAACGATAAGACCAAAGAAGATATTGTTTGGGCAGCAGACATCTTACGCTCTAAACTTTTATCTATGTAGGCTGCATCGTACGTTGGAAAATCTGCAAGATGTACACTATCAAATGACTCCTTTTGCGTAACCGCATTCAAATCTAAATACAACTTATCCATAAAGAAAGGGGCTATAGGTGCTGCCAACTTTGCCAAAGTACTCATACAAGTGTACAAGGTTTGGTAGGCAGAAATCTTATCGGTTTGATAATCGCCTTTCCAGAAACGTCTTCTGCTTAAACGCACATACCAGTTACTCAAATAATCTTGAGTGTATTCTGAAATTGCTCTTGCCGCTTTGGTTGGTTCGTAATCGGCATAATAGCGATCTACATCCTGAATTAATGTGTGCAGTTCCGAAAGAATCCATCGGTCTAATTCTGGTCTGTCTTGTAACGCAATATCGGCTTCAGCATAACTAAATCCGTCTAAATTGGTATATAAACTAAAAAATGAATAGGTATTGTATAAAGTCCCAAAGAACTTACGCTTCACTTCTTCAACACCTTCTAAATCGAATTTTAAATTATCCCAAGGGTTTGCGTTAGAAATCATATACCAACGTGTCGCATCTGCACCATAAGTACCTAAAGTCTCGAAAGGGTCTACCGCATTACCGAGACGTTTAGACATTTTTTGTCCATTTTTATCCAACACCAAACCGTTAGAAACTACATTTTTATAAGCAATAGAATCGAAAACCATGGTACCTATAGCATGAAGCGTATAGAACCATCCTCTGGTTTGATCGACACCTTCTGCTATAAAATCTGCTGGGAATGTCGTACCCTTATCTATAAGGTCTGTATTTTCGAACGGATAGTGCCATTGTGCATAAGGCATTGATCCTGAGTCGAACCAAACATCTATTAAATCACTCTCACGATGCATTGGCTGCCCAGAAGGCGACACCAATACTATTGCATCTACTATATTTTTATGTAAATCTAATTTCGCGTAATTCTCATCAGAATTATCACCAACTTCAAAGTCCTCAAAAATAGCTTTTTCTAAAACGCCTGCTTCTACTGCTTTAGCCATTTCTGCTTTCAGTTCTGCAACAGAGCCAATACAAAGCTCTTCTTTACCGTCTTCTGTACGCCAGATTGGTAATGGAATCCCCCAATAACGAGAACGTGATAAATTCCAATCGTTAGCATTCGCCAACCAGTTTCCAAAACGACCTTCTCCTGTACTTTTAGGTTTCCAATTTATGGAGGTATTAAGCTCGTGCATACGCGCTTTAACGTCGGTCACTTTTATAAACCACGAGTCTAAAGGGTAATACAAAATAGGCTTATCTGTACGCCAGCAATTAGGGTAACTGTGCTTATATTTCTCAACTTTAAACGCTTTGTTCTCTTCTTTAAGTTGTATTGCAATTTCAACATCGACAGAGCGTTCTGGTGCTGCTCCCGCTGCGTAATATTCATTTTTTACGTACTTGCCTGCAAATTCCTTTAATTCGGGTCTAAAACGTCCTTGTAAATCTACAAGTGGCACCAAATTATCATTTTCATCTTTCACCAACATTGGTGGCACTTCTGGCGTTGCTTGCTTAGCAACCAAGGCATCATCTGCACCAAAAGTAGGCGCTGTATGTACAATACCTGTACCATCTTCGGTCGTTACAAAATCACCAGCAATAACTCTAAAGGCATTTTCTGGATGATCGTTTGGTAAAACATAAGGCAACAACTGCTCATAAGTTATGCCTACCAGATCACTACCGATACATTCTTTAACGATATAAAACGGAATTTTCTTATCGCCAGCCTTGTACTGTAACAGTTCTGATTTCTCTTCTACTTTTGTAAACTTACCAGAAAACTGATAGTTCACTAATTTTTTAGCCAAAATCACATTAATAGGCTCAAATGTGTACTGGTTGTAAGTCTCTACCAATACATACTCTATTTTTGGACCTACTGTTAATGCCGTATTACTTGGTAAGGTCCAAGGTGTCGTTGTCCAAGCCAAGAAATAAATAGCACCTTCATTTTGCAAAAAATCTGGCAATGTTTCCGCATTGGCTTTAAACTGCGCTACTATAGTCGTGTCTGTAACATCTTGATAGGTTCCAGGCTGGTTTAACTCATGCGAGCTTAACCCTGTACCTGCTTTAGGAGAATACGGTTGTATGGTATAGCCTTTGTATAATAAGTCTTTGGTATAAATCTGCTTTAACAACCACCATACAGACTCCATATACTTAGGTTCATAGGTGATATATGGATCGTCCATATCTACCCAATACCCCATTTTCTCAGTAAGGTCATTCCAGATATCGGTATAACGCATCACCGCTTTTCTACAAGCTGCGTTATAGTCTTCTACAGAAATTGTCTTGCCAATATCTTCCTTGGTAATACCTAACTCTTTTTCTACGCCAAGCTCTATAGGTAAACCATGAGTATCCCATCCTGCTTTACGTTTTACTTGAAAGCCTTTCATGGTTTTATAGCGCGGAAAAATATCCTTTATAGTCCTGGCCATCACA
>CAZLTR010000342.1:0-2777 GCA_964562415.1 uncultured Hyunsoonleella sp.
GGACGTACCGCAGCGTCTAAGTGCAAGGTGTGTATGCGTTTTGTAAACGGTTCTAAGTACGGAATAAGACTTTCTATTTTCGTGCTACACATAAATTCTAAGATCCAAGCAGCCTTTGGCGACTGCTTATCGTTAACATCGAATAGAAGGTCTAAAACCTTTGGAATAAGGTCAGGATTGGCTATCACCAAATTAGAATAGTGTTGTCGTTTCTCACGCGAATGGTTTACTTGGTGTAATTCGTTATAAAGTTCGGTTCTAGTCAAAAGGTTTTCTTATTTTTAAGCACTTAAAATATTACTGATGAAAATAACAAAAAAAATAGGTTTATTACTACTTGCGATATTTATAATTGCTCAATTTTTTGGCCCTGATAAAAATTCTGGTCAGTTACAGTCTGTAGCAGCTTTTGAAACAGAAACCAACCCGCCCGAAGATGTAAAACGTATTTTAAGAGAAAATTGTTACGATTGCCATAGCGACGTAACCAACTATCCGTGGTACAATAGTATTACGCCATTAAATTATTGGTTAAATCACCATATCGAAGAGGGAAAATCGCATTTTAATGTCTCAAAATGGGAAGGCTTATCTGCCAAACGTAAAGACCATAAATTCGACGAACTTATTGAGGAAGTGGAAGAGGGTGAAATGCCTTTAGAGTCTTACACATTGGTACATCGAGATGCCAAGCTCAGCGAAGCGCAAATAAAAGCAATGATTAATTGGGCAACGTTAGTTCGCGTAAGTTATGGTTTAGCGCCTAAACCAGAATAAAAACGATTTTTAAAATAATTCCATGTCGAGGCTTATAATTTATAAGGTCTCCTAATGCTAACAAATAGTAGAGACTAAAGTCTGTCGAAAATTAAAATGCCAAAATAGTATAGTGTGTACGCTATTCTATTTTGGCATTTTTTAGTGCCGTTTTGTAAGCGTTAAGCTTTGTGAAAATAGATGAGCAGCTCACCTTAAATATGTGTATTATTAGATTTAGTCCATCTTAATTTTGAAGTATTGCCATTTTATGAAGTGTGTTTTAAACCAAATTTAGAATAAAAACTTAAATGTGTTTATAGTTGACTTAAACCTGATGTAACATAGAGGAATACTGCGTGAACCTCTTTAAATAAAGGGGTTTTGGGAATTCCGTTTTAAACCTTAGAATTCCGTTTTACCATTCTTTAATTGATATAAGGTGCTTTTCTAAGCGTTCTTTGTGCCTGTAAAATTAAAATAGAATGAAAATGAAAAAATTACTATCAACCTTATTTTTTGTAATGGCATTTGGACTTACGCAAGCACAAGTGGTCATTCAACAAGTACGAGAAACGGGCTTTATAGAGCTTCGAAATTTAGGAAACGCAACAGTAGATGTTTCTTCGTATTGGCTCTGTGATTTTCCAGATTACAGACAATTAAGTCATACAGCTATTACAGTTGTATCTGGAAGTTTAAATTTAGAACCAAACGCTACAGTAGCTATTAGCGGATTTGACTTTATAGACAGTGCAGATGGCGAATTAGGCCTCTATGCCACCAATAGTTTTGGAAGCACTGCAGCGATTAGAGATTACATCCAATGGGGATCTGCTAACCATAGACGTGCGGGAGTCGCGGCTAGCGCAGGCGTATGGAATGACGCCAATGCAACTATTCCTGCTTTTGCAGCAACTTCGGGCTTGGTATACAATGGGACAGGGAATAGTCCTTTAGATTATTCAGAGGAATTATGTAACGTTGTAGCCGCAGATATTACAATCAACACGAGTAATTTAAACGCTACAACTTCAGTAGCAGAAGATGGTTTAAGTGCTGTGATTTGTAAAGACGATTTAGCCGATGATATTACAATAGATGTCGCAGAAGGTAGTGTTGGTACTTATGAAGGTTTTATCATAACAGACGCAACGAGTAATGAGATTTTAGTCTCATCAGGTGCTATATCTTATGATTTAAATGGAACAGGATCGGGTAGCTGTGATATACGCTATGTGCGATTTGAAGGTGTTTTAAATGGGAATGTAATAGGAAATACGCTAAATGATTTAGAAGGGTGTTTTGCGCTTTCTAACCCCGTACGTATTATAAGTGAAGCCGCAGATGCTGGCACTATAGCAATTGATGTAGAGGCTACAGGAAACCCAAACAACACAACATCAATAGCAGAAGACGGATTAAGTGCCGTAATCTGTATCGATAACGTAGGTGATCCATTAGTTGTAACACACGACAACCCAGGCGCAACAAACTTATCTTACCGTTATGTGATTACCAACGAAGATGCTTCAGAGATCTTAAACATTACGAACAGCAGTGCAATCGACTTAAGTGTAGCAGGAACAGGAACATGCCAAATTTGGGGCTGGTCTTACAGAGGCTTAGCCGATAATGGTGCAAGCTTTGTAGGTGAACCATTATCAGCATTACGCGCCGTAGAAACCTGTTCAGACGTATCAACAATGGCAATTACAGTAATAAGAGAAGCTGCCGATGCAGGAACTATAGCTATTGATATAGAGAACACTAGCAATGCTAATGGCACTACGGTTATAGACAATACAACTTCAGCACAAATAATAACTGGAGATGCTATTGCAAATCCTATCATTGTAACTCATGATAATCCAGGAGCAACAAACTTGTCTTACCGTTATGTCATCACGAATGAAGATGCTTCAGAGATTTTAAATATTACGAACAGCAGTGCAATAGATTTAGAAGGTGTATTTGCAGGAACATGTCAAATCTGGGGCTGGTCTTACAGAGGCTTAGCC
>CAZLTR010000343.1:0-2087 GCA_964562415.1 uncultured Hyunsoonleella sp.
TATCAATTAAAATTAAAAGTCTTACCGTCTTCGGCCAATTCTACATTTTTAAAAATAGTTTGAGCTTCCGTTCTAAAAAGTTCTAGATCTGGATAGCGTGACGAGTAATGTCCCAAAATTAAAGTTTTAACACCTGCTTGTTTCGCTATACTTGCTGCTTCTTTTGCTGTAGAATGTTTCGTTTTTGGTGCTAAATGCGAGTGGGCTTCTAAAAACGTAGATTCATGATATAAAACATCAACATCCTTAATAATAGGGACTATATTGGGTTTATAAACCGTATCACTACAAAACGCATAACTTTTAGGTGGATCTGCTGCAAAAGTAACTTTAGTATTATCTATAAGTACGCCGTCTTCGTTAACAACGTCATGTCCTTGCTTTAGTTTCCTATAATAAGCGACATCTATATTTGCAGCTTTGGCAGCATCATGATTTAATTTGCGTTCTCCCAATTTTTCTTTAAACAGGTAACCATTAGTGTAAATGCGATGCTCTAGCGGAATTGTATACACAGAAACCGTGTCGTCTTCAAAAATAAGCTTAGAGGTCTTAGCTGTAAGCTCATGAAAATACAATTTATAATTCGTCCATGAGTCGGCAAGCTTCATTTGCAATGTAATCACTTCTTTAATGCCTTTAGGGCCATAAATATGTAAATCGGCTTCTCGTGTCAATAAACGAAAAGTTGATATTAGCCCCACTAAACCAAAAAAATGATCGCCATGCAAATGCGATATAAAGATATGCTTAATACGATTAAACTTCACCTTTTGTCGCCGCAACTGCACTTGAGTGCCCTCTCCACAATCAATTAAAAACATGTTATTATTAATGTCTAAAACTTGAGATGTGGTATTACCTAGGGTTCTTGGCGTTGCACTGTAACAACCTAAAATGGTTAATTTCATAAATACAAGGAGCTATAAGACGTGTTTGGTGAACTGTTAATTAAAAATACACTTTCATTTCATAGGTTAAGTCGCTTTTAACTTAAAAACCTAAATCACGCTCAATTTCTTCCATCTCAATGATATCATGCGCTTCTTGCTGCGTAGGCACCACTGTAAGGGCTGAAGATACATCCTCAATATTCAATTTTTCAGACACAATCACAAACGAGTGCTTTGCATTTTTATGCATTTTTGATAATTGAAGAAACTCACTAACATGATTAGCATTAATAGCTTCTAAACCCGTAAGCACGATAATTATATTATCATTCTTATACTTAGGATAAAGCGCTTCTAATTTCTTAACTAACTCTACAATTGTAAATGTTTCTTGTGTTATAATTGTAGTGTTACCACTTTTACTTATAATCATAACGATCTATTGTTTTATTTTTGATGCTAATAAGTAAATTACTGCCATTCTAATAGCTACACCATTTTGTACTTGATCCAAAATTATAGCCTGTTCCGAATCGGCAACATCACTCGTAATTTCTACTCCTCTATTAATAGGCCCTGGATGCATTATAGTAATTTCTTTATCTAAACGTTCTAATACTGCTTTAGTAACGCCAAACTGTTGCGTATATTCTCTTGTGGATGGAAAATAACTAATATCCATACGTTCGTTCTGTACACGTAACATATTGGCAACATCACACCATTGCAATGCTTTTTCCAACTTAGTTTCGACTTTCACTCCTAATTCACCTATGTACTTAGGTATTAAAGTTTTAGGTCCACACACCATAACCTCTGCGCCCTGTAATTGCAACGCAAAAATATTAGAAAGGGCGACCCTACTATGTAAAATATCTCCAACAATAACCACTTTCTTACCTCCTACTTCTCCCAACTTTTCTCTAATTGAATACGAATCTAATAAGGCTTGTGTAGGATGTTCGTGCGCACCATCTCCAGCATTAACAATACTAGCATTAACATGTTTTGATAAAAACACACCTGCACCAGGATTGGGATGACGCATCACCACCATATCTACTTTCATAGATAAAATGTTGTTTACAGTATCTATTAAAGTTTCTCCTTTTTTAACTGAAGATTGGGCCGAGGAAAAATTAATAACATCGGCAGACAAACGTTTTTCAGCCAATTCAAACGATAATTTAGTAC
>CAZLTR010000343.1:2097-2772 GCA_964562415.1 uncultured Hyunsoonleella sp.
CACCTTTTTTATAGGCCTATTAATCACTTCTTTAAAATGATCGGCAGTTTCAAAAATAAGCTGAATATCTTGTGTATTAAGATATTTTATACCCAATAAGTGATTTACACTTAATTCATTCATTTACTCTATTATTTATCTATTAAGTAAACCACATCTTCGGCACCATCATGCGCGCCCCAATTTACTTTTACTTTTTCTGTGTTTATAACATCTACTTGACGGCCTCTGTAATTAGGCTGTATAGGTAAATGTCTGCTAAATCTTCTATCAATTAATGTCAACAACTCTATCTCATTAGGGCGACCAAAAGATTGAACCGCTGTTAAAGCAGCCCTTATACTACGTCCTGTATACAAAACATCGTCTATAAATACGATATTTTTATCCTCTACTAAAAAATCTATTTTAGTGGTATTAGCTTCTAATGGTTTTTCATTCCTTCTAAAATCATCACGGTAAAATGTGATATCCAAATACCCTAATTTAATATTGGCGACTTGATAATCGTCTTTCAAAATTTGTGCAATGCGATCTGCAAGATAAATGCCACGAGGTTGCAAGCCTATAAGTACCGTGTTTGAGAAATCGTTATGTTTTTCAATAAGTTGACAAGCCAATCGATGAAGAATGATGTTTACCTCTTTTGCGTTAAGTAAAACTTTCTGACTCATA
>CAZLTR010000344.1:0-330 GCA_964562415.1 uncultured Hyunsoonleella sp.
AACTCATCGTTACCTACATATAAGAACCAGTTGAAACGACGTACTTTATACGGACAGTTGTTCGCACAATAACGTGTTCCTACACAACGGTTATATGCCATATGGTTTTGCCCTTGACGCCCGTGCGATGTTGCTGCTACTGGACATACTGTTTCACATGGTGCATGGTTACAGTGTTGACACATTATAGGTTGGAATGCCACTTGCGGATTTGTTGACGGGTCTTCTAACTCGCCAAAACCACCTAAAGAGCCATTATCTCCAGATAATCCTGAGAAGCCATCTTTCTTAGCATCATCTGCTTCGAAAGTCTCTTCAGAAGAATAATAT
>CAZLTR010000344.1:340-2758 GCA_964562415.1 uncultured Hyunsoonleella sp.
TACGTAACCAGTGCATATCACGGCTACGACGTATTTCTTCTTTACCTACTACAGGTACATTATTTTCTGCATGACATGCAATGACACATGAACCACATCCTGTACAGGCATTTAAATCTATAGATAAATTGAAATGATGTCCTATTGAACGGTCAAACTCTGTCCATAAATCTACTTCAGGAGATGTAACTGGAGTCTCTTCATGATCTAAAGATACTTTAGGAATTGGATTCCAAAACTCTTTATCTTTAGTATTGAAAATTTCTAGTTTCGTTTCCTTAACGATATCCCCTCTACCCATTAGCGTGTTTTGCAACTGTACACAAGCGAACTCATGTGTTCCAGAAACAGCCTCTACTGTAACAGTTTGTACACTGTTAAAGTTTTGGTATAAAGGATAGGCGTTAACTCCTGTTTGCATTTCTTCTTTCAAACCTAAGGTCTTTCCATAACCTAAAGCCAAACCTACAGAACCTTTGGCTTGTCCTGGTTGGATGATCACTGGTACGGTTACAGACACACCGTTAACAGTTACTTTAGCGTAACTTCCATTTAACGCTCCTGTAGCAACATTTTCGTTAACTAATCCTAAAGCTTCTGCATCGGCTTTAGAAACGGTTAAATAGTTATCCCAAGACGTTCTTGTAATTGGATCTGGGAACTCTTGTAACCATGGGTTATTGGCTTGTTGCCCATCTCCCATACCTACTTTGGTATATAAGGTTAATTCTAAACCATTAGATGCGGCTGAGCTTGCTAAGGCTCTTGCTGCATTGCCAGAAGGCACGACTTCATCGGTCGCGTCTTCACCATCGGCCACAACCTCGGCACCTTCTACAGCTGCTAAAGCCCCTACAAAAACACCATCATGCAATGCTTTGTTGAATGAACTCTCACCTAAAATAGAAGTTCCCCAAGTGCTCTTAATGTAGTCATGGTAAGAACTATCGTTACCTGTCCACTTTAATAAGGCTTCTTGAAATTGTCTGGTATCAAATAAAGGACGGATAGTAGGTTGTGTTAAACCGTAGTGTCCTTTCTTTAATTCTACATCACCCCATGACTCTAAGTAATGTGGTGTTGCAGCAATATATTGTGCTTGAGACGCCGTTTCATCTGCTTTTAATGAAAACGCAATAGAAAGCTCTGTTTGCTTTAAACCTTCTAAAAAGTCTGCCGCATTAGGTAATGTGTATGCTGGGTTAACACCACTCATGATAACTGCTGCAATACGGCCTGCCTTCATATCGGCTACCAATTGTGCTACAGCTTTATCGCTACCTTGACGTGTTGTTATTGGAGTTTTAGGATCGAAAGCTTTACTCTTTAAAGCCTCGTTAATCTCTAAAACTATGGTTTGCGCATTTACATCTTGAATACCCGTAAGCACAACCCCTTTACTCCCTGCCTTTTTAAGCTCAGAAGCAGCTTGTTTTACCGCAGCTTCTACACGTTCTGGTAAAGTACCAGACACAGCGCCACCGACCACTAAGCTATATAATTTGGCTAATGCTAATTTTTGTTCTGTTGGTGTTAAAGGCACACGCTTATCTGCATTTGCTCCAGATAAGGTCATGTTAGATTCAAACTGAATATGACGTGACATTTTTCCGTTGGTAGGAATTCTTTGCTTCGCATAAGCCGCATCGAAACCACCACCTTGCCAATCGCCTATAAAATCTGCACCTATAGAAACTATGGTTGCAGCTTTAGAAAAATCGTAGTTGGCCAAAGCTCTTTCACCGTACTTCGCTTGAAATGCATCTAGTGCTGCCGATTCTGAAACCGCATCATACTGTACATGCGATACATTTCCATACTTTTCAGAGAACTCAGCTACTAATTTAGCCGTAGACGGACTTGCATAGGTTTGGGTTAACAAGACAATTCTCTTGTTAGCTGCAGCTATTGCTGTTAACGCTTTAGAGGTTTCAGCATCGAAATCACTCCAAGAAATAGCAGCCCCACCTTTTGTTGGTCCTTGCACTCTCAAACTATCGTACAATCCTAAAACAGAAGCATTAACTCTTGCATTAGCGCTCCCATTGGTGGCTGCCAAGTCGTTATTTTCTATTTTAATAGGACGTCCTTCCCGAGTCTTTACTAAAACACTTGCAAAATCAAAACCATTAGCAATTGTAGTTGCGTAATAATTGGCAACCCCAGGGATAATTTCCGTTGGTTGCACCACGTAAGGAATAGACTTCTTTACAGGCCCCTCACAAGCGGCAAGCGATGCTGCTGCTGTTGTAAAACCAACATATTTTAAGAAATCGCGACGTGTTGTAGAGGTTGCTTCTAATGTTTCTTTATCACCTAAAAATTCATCAGTAGGAATTTCTTCTACAAACTCGTTTTGTTTTAGCGTCTCAACAATAGAGCTATTTTCGTTTAGCTCTTCAACACTTTTCCAGTATT
>CAZLTR010000345.1:0-2755 GCA_964562415.1 uncultured Hyunsoonleella sp.
TATGGTATCTCAAAGCTTCACGACAATGTTCTATCGCATAATTCGGGTTTAATAGTATAGGTGTACTATTACAGAATTAAAGTTTTAATGTGCCCTTAGTCGCATGATTTTCTAAACTTTACTCTCGTTTTTAATTTATCTTAAAGCCTTCAATACCGTTGTAGTACCGTTAGCAGAGATCACTTTTACAAAAAACAAACCTGAAGGGATCGTGTTTGAAGTCACTTTTACACTGTATGCATCAGTCCTTTTTCTTAAAATTAGCTTACCGTCTACACTATAAATTTCAACCGCTTGGATGCGTTTAGAATCTACTAAACTAAAGGTCCCATTAGTTTTAATAGGATTAGGAAACAAGCGTAATGTAGATCTTGTCGGTACATCTATAGTATGCAATCGGTCGTCTTCAGAAACAATTCTTAGATCTAAACGCGCATCGGTTTCTGCGTTAGCATAAGCAAAAGCATTTTCTGAGTGGAATTGTAACATAAATTCTGCTAAAGCATCTTGTTCACCACCAGTATAACTAAATGAGGTGTTATTTTCTGGATCTTTGGCTAATACGCCATCTGGAAAATCTGTAGTTTCTCCAAAACCAGTACCTTCATAATAATTCAATCGGTTTGGTGCCGTTAATTCATCAAAAGGATACCCATCGCCTCCATTTGCTAAAAAATTTAAGGTTACCATATTAAATATCGTATTTTCAGGAGCTACATTAGTGCCATTCGCAACAACAGTGATGTCATTTTCATCTATAGCATCTCCCATGGTAACAACTAAATCTGTGATTCTATGGCCTGCATTTTCGGTTGGGTTATACGTTACTCTAAGACCTGCTACTTGAGGAAAAGCGCCCGGCGTAGCGCCTGGAGCAACACCACTTAATGCATGTTCTAGAATGCGTATTAATTCCTCTGCAGTTACTGTTAAACGTGCAAGCCCATTATCAAATCGTAAGGTTGCTTTTAAATGGCCTTCTGTTACTTTATTTTCTAAAGGAGGAGAAAACACAACGTCTTCTGGGTTATTAGAACCGCTAGGAATTACAGCTGTACCAATTTCTGTTCTTAATCCACCTCCGTTTTTTAGAGAAATAGCCACTGGAGCATCTGCTTCTGGATTCAATAAATTGGCATACCATAAATTGGCATCTGCTGTTAAATTGCTCAAATTGGTTTCTTGCGTTCTTACTAGCGCTCTTCTCCCCTCTAAATACACACTGGAAAATCCTATCACATTAGTAAACTGCGACTCTATAACAGTTTTTACCGCATCTCTAAGGGTTACTACAGTTTCATTTCTGGTAGCGCCTAGTGTGGTAACCACATCGGCATTAGATGGGTAGGCACCACTTAATGTGTCATCTAATTGCGTGAGGTCTATTTTCCCATCACTATCAAATTCAACAATTAAACGCCCTAAATACTTGTAATCACCATCTACGTTTACTAATAGTACAGGATCACCATTAGCATCTGTAGTTTGAAATGGGTAAGTTTCATCAAAGGCGGCATCTGTTACAAAAGCATTGCTAAACAATGCGTCATTGCTGTCTCCCATTCTAGTATTAGAACCTCCTGCAACAATTAGATCGACTCCATTAAGTAATGTTGCCAATTGCTTTTCAACGCTAATCGCTTGCATGTGCGCTAATAAAATAATTTTATTGATACCACTAGCCTTTAAAGCATCTATGCTTGGTTGAATTTCGGCAGCCAAGGCATTAATATTAGCATCTAACGCAGGGGTTATTATCAAATCACCACTATTCGTAATACTAGGAAAACTAGGAGCAACAGCGCCTACTAAACCTATAGGCTCACCTGCTATAGTAATCACAGCATGTTTCGCTACTTTACTGCTTAAATTAGTAACATTATCGCCGTCTGTACCAATTACAGTGGCAAAATCTTCATCGGTAGAAAAATCTATATTGGTGGCCAACCAAGGAAATGTAGACCCTGGAAAAACAACACCATCTCTAGATTCACTACTAAAGGCGGCATCGAATAACTCTCCTGGGCCTTGGTCGAATTCATGATTCCCAAAACAAGACGCATCCACCCCAAAGGCATTGGCAAAAGCAATATCTAAATGCCCTGGTTCGTTACTTCCAGTTAAAGCGCGTACGCTATTATTTTCTGCAGCAAAAAATCGAGGTCCAGGAATAATGATATCTCCAGAAGTTACGGTTAACGTATGATTTGCAAACATCGCATCATTTTGAAAATGATTCACCAATGCAGAGAATTCATCTACGGCATCTAAGGCACTTTCTTCATTTCCATCGGCATCGGCATAATGCAAGAGTTGTAATTTAAAGTTTTCTTGCGCAAACGATTTTGTCTGAGAGCACACAAAAAAAAGTAAAGCAAAAGCTTTTAAAATGTTTAAGTAAGAATTTTTCATTTGTTATTTTTTAGTTACCCTTAAAAATTATTTCTATAATTTTTTAAAGCGGTAAACTAAATATGAAAGGAATGTTATATTATATCGTAAAGAAACAGAAAAGTGTTGCTTTAGTGTTAAACTAATGCGTCCCCAGTTTTAAATGCATTTCAAAGTATAAATTATGTTAACGACACGCTGCTAATAGTGAACTCATCTTGACGTTTTCTATTTCCTAAAACATGGCTGAAATTCACCCCTATTGCGTTACTTTTTTTGTCCGTAGCGCTGCTATGAGCTTCAAAAAATGCCTCATCTGGTTAAATTTCAACTCATTTTCGGTTAAAAACAAAATGTCAAGATG
>CAZLTR010000346.1:0-2640 GCA_964562415.1 uncultured Hyunsoonleella sp.
GTATAGCGGTAGGCATTATCTTTATCCTTTTCTATTTCCAAACAAGGCGCTGCTACCCCTGGAGAATACGCTAAAGACAAATCTCTTTGGCTGGCGTATTTTTTAGTGGGAACAATTTCTATTTTTCCTGGTCTAGGTTTTGCATGGTATATCAGTTCCTCTCTGCGTTTGCTCTCTTCGCTCATAATGACGTATTATTCTTTGTAATTCTTGGTAATTCTTAGTATTAGAATGTGGGTTAAATGAATGTGAAGCTATTTTAGCGTCCCAAATATAACAATCCTATAATGGAAACGCTTACTCTTTTAAAAAATTGATATTTCTTTTTAAGCCTGAAAACTTGGTACGCTTTACGGCCGACTTTTGAAATACCGCGCTAAAGGTCTCTTGAGTGATCTCTTCCCAGTCGGCTTTAGTCATCTCCAAAAGTTCTGGATGTGGATTAAATAAGGGTTCGTTATGGGGTTTAGAAAAGCGATTCCACGGGCATACATCTTGACATACATCGCAACCAAACATCCAATCGTCAAATTTCCCTTTAAATTCGGAGGGTATATTCTCTTTTAATTCTATGGTAAAATAAGAGATGCACTTGCTCCCATCGACAACATGAGGTGTGATGGCTTGTGTGGGACAGGCATCTATACATGCGGTACAACTGCCGCAATGGTCGGTTACAGCAGTGTCGTAATCTAGTTCCAAATCGATAATAAGTTCGGCTATAAAATAAAATGACCCTACTTTTTGCGTGAGTAAATTGCTGTGCTTTCCTATCCAGCCTAAACCTGATTTTGCAGCCCATGCTTTATCTAACACTGGTGCAGAATCGACAAATGCACGTCCAGCAACTTCGCCTATCTCCTCTTGAATAAAATGTAATAATGCTTTTAGTTTGTCTTTTATAACGAAGTGATAATCTCTTCCATAAGCGTACTTAGACAATTTATAGGCACCATCAGTTTGCGTTTGTTCTGGGTAGTAATTTAGCAATAATGACACTACGCTTTTAGAGCCTTCTACTAGCTTTCTCGGATCTAAACGCTTATCAAAATGATTTTCCATATAGCGCATCTCGCCATGCATGTTCTTATTTAACCAGGTTTCTAACCGCGGGGCTTCTGCTTCTAAAAAATCGGCTTTACTTATGCCGCAAGACAAAAAACCAAGACGTTGGGCTTCATCCTTTATCTTCTTGGTGTATGTTGCGCTATAATTTATCACCTTTTTTCAAATCTTAATGTGGCGTTCTTAGGCTTTAATGTGATTAACGGTGTAATTTCTATAGTATCAAAATGAGGGTGTATTTTATAATGCT
Organism: uncultured Hyunsoonleella sp.; assembly: GCA_964562415.1. Lineage (GTDB taxonomy): Bacteria > Bacteroidota > Bacteroidia > Flavobacteriales > Flavobacteriaceae > Jejuia. The sequence goes on from CAZLTR010000346.1 coordinate 1,316, forward strand.
TTACTAATTCTTGAAGTGCTATAATCATTTCGAACATGGCAAAATTGTTCCCAATACATTTCCTTGGACCTGCACCAAAAGGAAAATAATGTGCTGAAAATTTTCGGCTTCCGTCTTTAAACCGTTCTGGCAAAAATAGTTCTGGTGTGTCCCACAAGTCTGGGTGTCTATGTATTTCGTAAACCGAAACTAAAATATTGGTATCTGGTTTAAGTTGCATGCCATTACAGGCGTCTTCATGTATACTTTCGCGGTCTATAAAATAGGCTGGCGGATACAAACGCATCGCTTCCTCAATTACAGATTGACATACTTTTGCGTTTGCTAACCGCATCATCATATCCTGTGGTTCTTGTTGATGTATTGTAAGTTCCTCAAAAATTTTATGTTGCCACTCTGGATGTTTTGCCAACAATTGACAGGCAAATGTGAGTGCATTTGCTGTGGTTTCATGACCCGCTGTGAACAGAATTAAAATTTCATCAATAAGCTGTTCTTCTTCCATGTGGCTACCATCATCATACTTTACATCCAACAGCATGTCTAACAAATCGTTTGTACGATTAGCCGATGTACGCCTTTCGGCTACAATGTCTTTTAGTATCCCTCTTGCTTCTAGCGTAAGATTGGTATGCTTTTTTATTTGCCCACTAGCTACAAACCACCAGCCAAGGTAAGGCTGCCTTAGTTCCTTAACCATCATACGTTGCGCCGCTTCTGTTATGTGCTGTAAGCGTTTAATATTGTCTTGATTTACAGCACTACTAAACAATGATTTTGCTACTGTTTGAAAGGCCAAATCGTTAAACAGCGGAAATACATCTGTAACTGTATCTGGTTTTATATTGGCATATTCTAATGTTATAGCATTTTCAATAGTTCCCAGAAGGTTCTGCAATTGTTTTTTATGAAATGCGGGTTGGATAAGCCGTCTTTGGGTACGCCAATGTTCGCCTTCTGCCGTTAATAAGCCCTTGCCTACATACTTTGCTAAATCTTTGGTTTGAATTTTAGATTTCCTGTAGTTTTTCTGGTTTTTCTGTAAAATGTATTCTGCCAAAGCTGCATCTCTAGAAAACAGTACACTAGTATTAAATCCTATGTTTAACCTAAACGTATCGCCTAAGGTTTTAAAGTTGTGCAAGTGAAATGGCAACGGGTTTTGTAAAATTTCTAAAGAATGTTTTAGAAATTGTTTTAGAGGTACTACGGGTATGTCTTTTTGTTGCTGCATATAATGTCTTTTTTAAAAATCCATTAAAACAACCCACCTTGAATGCTTCCTCTTATCTTCCCTAAGTGCTTATACGCTTCTTCTGTTACTT
>CAZLTR010000347.1:0-2637 GCA_964562415.1 uncultured Hyunsoonleella sp.
TTTGCAGATTATAAATAATCCCTTAGATTTATAGTGTGAATAACATGCACTAGTGCATGTTATTCAATTGTTGTAACCAATTGACCATAGCAATGAATTTAAAAGAAGAGATAGGAAGAATTCAAAACCAACAGACTTCACCAGAGACTATACTTAAACAATGGAGAAACAAATTCAAGTTTGTAGATTCTGACTTAATTGAAGTGGATTTAAAATCAATAAAACACTTGGCTATCCTCTCAATAATGATAAAAAACTTTGAGTTTATTCATGATTTATTCAAAGAAGATGTAGTAGAAGAATGTTCATTTTTAACCGAACAATTTGATGAAGAAGTAAGTATTTACCCTGAATTTGATTTACATTCTATTTCCTTGGAGGATTTAGATGAAAACGGAGATTGGGAATTAACTTTTAATGCTGTCGAGGATGCTGTAATTCATGTGGATATGAATGAATTAAAATTTGTAGGAACGATGGTTAGTCATTAAAAAACGGCATACAATAACTAAGAAGTGTATGACGTGCCGATAGGCCTGCACTATACGCCTTGTTGACTGCAAACGCATTGAACAAGGTAAAGGGAATAAAGATAGACTCACTTTACTTTCAGAAAAACTTTTAACCTATTTACGTTCTTATTATTGCATTTATAAACCTAAAACGTATTTATTTGAATCACCTAATGGTAAAAAATACGGTGCTACTAGTGTAGATAGAATTGTAAAAAAGGCAACTCTAAAAGCTGGCATTCAAAAAAGTATTACCCCACATACGTTAAGACATAGTTTTGCTACGCATTTATTAGAAAACGGCACTAACTTAAGACACATACAAGCGTTATTGGGTCATAGTTCCAGCAAAACCACCGAAATTCATACACATGTAGCCACTAATCATTTGCAGATTATAAAAAAACTCCCTAGATTTATAGTGTGAATAACGTGCACTAGTGCATGTTATTCAATTGTTAGCACAAATTAAAAACAAAAACTAATGAACAGACAAAAAACACTATCAATTCTTTTTTCTTTAGCAATACTAATATTTTTTTCATGCAGTAGTGAAGATAATAATTTAGAAGATGAAAATAATAATCCAGAAATGGAAGAACAAAACCCACCTAATATTTTGACATTAGAATTGTCAGATATAACTATTAATTCTGTTCAAAGTGGGGGTCTAAATATAGACAATAAAGAATCAGAAATAACCGATAAGGGAATTTGCTGGAGTTTGAACACAGAGCCTACTATTGATGACTTTAAATTAAGTGATGGCGACAACAGTTCTCAAGATTTTAATTTAAAAATAACCGGACTAGACGAAAACACCACTTATTATTTAAGGGCATATGCAACTAATAAAAATGGAACAGGTTATGGAAATGAATTGACTTTTAAAACAAAAATGAATATAGACGCACCTTGCACTCCTCAAACAAATAGTATTATTTTCGACTCTTCTACTAGAAATTTTAGCGGTTCTTTTTATACATCTAAAGGGTTGTTCTATGGCGATTACGGTTTAATGTCAAGTGGAATTGAAGGAGACCTTAGTATTGAATTTTCATCTCCTCCTGAAGAAGGTGTGTATACAATATCATCTGATCCTTTTTTCATGAATTCTTCAGAATGTGCTGTAACAGGTGTATTTAAAATTTTTGGAGACTTCTTGAGTCATCGCTATACCGCTCAATCTGAAACAGAGGCAGTTGTATATGTTGAAAAAACTGAAACAGATAAGTATTCTATATCTTTTTGCAATTTGAGTTTTGCTTCTGGCTCAATTTCATTTACATTTAGCGGTTCAAATGGAAACTTAACCGAAACGTTTTAAAGTAAAATATGAAACACTTGTGGTAATAACTAAGCGTATGGCGTGCCGATAGGCCAGCGCTATACGCCTTGTTGACTGATCCGATGCAGATAAGCCCAATCCTTATGGGTTAAACGTTTTTTAGGTAAGATTGGTTTTGTAAAATAGCTGTAATTTTAGCTCTGGGTTTTAAGTATGCTAGTGTTATTAAAGTGCTACCATTCATTTTTAAAAGCGATGCTCTTATTGTTTTTGTTTTACACCGTTTTTTTAGTCTTTTTCTTTAATTTTAGGCATAGATCGCCTAGCTCTATATAGAGGTTTTTTATAAACTTTTGATTTTGTGTAATTTGCATTTTATGCGTTGGTTCATGTCTTTTGGTGGGCCTCGGTTATCATAGCTAAGCAACACTTCAATATCTGGACTACCACAATGAACACAAGTGTGGTGTTTTGTAGCAGATATCAATACTGGTTCTAAAGGTGTTTCCCTATTCTTATCACACAGTTTAAGTTGCAAATACGGGAGTTTCTCCTTTTTCCAAGAACTACTTAAAATACCATAATGTCGTATACGCCTAAACCCCTTAGGTAAGATGTGCTGTTGGAAGCGTCTTATAAATTCTTTAGCATCTAAAGTCAGCATTTTTTTTACCCCTCCATGGCGGTAATCTTTATAACTAAAAATTACTGTTTTCTTTTTAGGATCAATGGCTTTAATGCGTCCATTACTAATAGCAGTTTTATAAGTATATCTTGCTAAGTACTCTATAATTTGTTCTGGTCTACCAATAAGCGACTGAGTATGTACCACCCATT
>CAZLTR010000348.1:0-2597 GCA_964562415.1 uncultured Hyunsoonleella sp.
AAATTTTATAGAGATTCAATTGTTATGATATGTTATTGTATGTAACATTTTTGTTATTAACCAATTGTTTATTAGTGGTTTGTGTTTTATTTTGTAGTCTAAATCGTAATGAAAAAAAAATTGATTTTTAGATAAAATGACCGTAGTTCAATGAAAACATAAAAGCTAGTGGTAGTCTAAGCCTATTTGAGCTCTTATGGTATCGAGTAACCCAATTAATGTTTCACTAAACGCAAAAGACATCACATCGCTTTCTGTTTTTCCTGATTTTAAAAGTGCGTTAAAATGCGCTACTTCGTAATTGTAGCCAATGGTAGTGTAACCAAAATCAATAGTTTCAGGAGTGCCAGAGTGGGGGGTTACTGTTACTGTGGCGGGCGCATGAAACATTTGGTTTATCGTAATAGTGCCTTTTTCACAATAAAATGTGGCAGTGGTAGGAGTATCCTTATTAAGGGCACTTTTTAAATAGGCTTTCACAGCATTATCGTATTCAAAAATCATATCACAAGAGGCATCTGCACCGTTATCAAAATAATGCGCTTTAGCTTCTATATGTTTGGGTTGACCTAGTGTAGATAAGGCGGCGAAAATAGGATAAATACCAATATCTAATAAACTCCCACCACCAAGTGCTTTATTAAATAAACGGTGTTGGTTGTCAAAAGGCTTGTAAAAGCCAAAGTCTGCTTCCATTTTTAAAACAGCACCATAACGTTTTGTGTTTAAAACCTCTAAGACATATTGATAATGCGGTAAAAAATAGGTCCAAAGCGCTTCCATGAGTAAGGTGTTTTTCGCTTTAGCTTTACGTATCATGGCAGCAACTTGGTTGGCATGCATGGCAAAAGGTTTTTCACAAAGTACAGCTATACCTTGTTCTAAACACAATAAGGTGTTTTCATAGTGAAAGGCATGCGGTGTTGCAATGTAAACAGCGTCTACATTACTATCATTAGCTAAGGCCTCATAGCTGTTGTAGGCTTTAATGGCATTATATTGAGAGGCAAAGGCATTCGCCTTTTGTTGCTGCCTAGAAGCGACAGCATAAAGCCGAGCATCTTTAACAGTTAATAAATCTGTGGCAAATTTATGAGCAATGCTCCCTAAGCCAATAATGCCCCATTTAATGGTTTGTGGTTCTGGTATCATAAGAAAAAATTACTTGAAGTAAGCAGGCAATAACGATCACAATAGTACAACCTACAAAATTTAACCATAGAAATGGCAAATTTATATAAGCATAACTGTCAAGAATGTATAGAACGATTACTATTAACTGGGTGATAAGCGCCGCAGTAAAAACAGCATTGCCTTTTACAAATTTAAAAAAGAAGGCGAGAAGAAATATACCTAGTACATTTCCATAAAAAATAGAGCCTATTATATTAACTAATTGTATAAGATTTTCTGCAAGATTGGCTACACAAGCTACGCCAATAGCTATTATTCCCCAAACCAGGGTAAACCACTTAGAGGCCTTTACCATTTCTTTTTCGGTCTTTTTACTTACATTTCGTTTGTATAAATCTATTGTTGTTGTAGAGCCTAGAGCATTTAATTCGCTAGCAGTACTCGACATGGCAGCACTTAAAATTACGGCTAACAATAACCCTATGAGGCCACGCGGTAAATTATTGAGTATAAAATGTATAAAAACATAGTCTTTATCATTACTCTCTACTTTAATATCCATAGCCGTTCCCGCTTTTTCAATTAAGAGTTTAGCTTCTTCTCGAATATCATTACTGGCTGCATTAGCAGCGGCAACATAGGGGGCTGTTTTTTTTGAAGGGGCATTTAAAAATGTGGCTATGATCTTTTGCTTGTCTTTAAAAACGAGCTGCTGTTCTTTTTCAAGAGCATTGTAAGCATCTGCATATTTAGAGTCACGTACCACATTAGTGGCAGTAGGATTAAAGTTGACAGGTGCTTCGTTAAATTGATAGAATACAAATACCATTACGCCAACGAGAAGAATGAAAAATTGCATAGGTACTTTAAGGAGTCCGTTAAAGATTAAACCCAGTTGCATTTCTTTTACAGAGGCTCCAGAAAGGTAACGCTGCACTTGGCTTTGGTCGGTACCAAAGTAGGCTAGCATTAAAAAGGAGCCTCCAATAATACCGCTCCAAAATGTGTAACGGTTATTAAGACTAAATGAAAAGTCTAAAACTTCCATTTTTCCACTGGCGCCTGCAATTTGTATAGCCTTGGCAAAAGTAATACCTTCTGGGAGTTGATTTACAATAAGAAAGAAGGCCACAAACATACCTATAAAGATGATAATCATTTGGTGTTTTTGTGTAACATTTACAGCTCTTGTTCCTCCAGATACGGTGTAAATAATAACAAGTACTCCAATAGCAATATTTAAAGTTAATAAATGCCAACCTAGTGCTACAGATAGTATAATGGCAGGAGCAAATATGGTGATACCAGCCGCTAGTCCACGTTGAATAAGAAATAGTATGGCGGTAAGTGTTCGGGTTTTTAAATCGAAGCGCTCCTCAAGAAACTCATAAGCTGTATATACTTTTAAACGGTGGTATAGCGGTATAAAAACAAGGCAAATGACTATCATGGCTATAGGTACA
>CAZLTR010000349.1:0-2584 GCA_964562415.1 uncultured Hyunsoonleella sp.
AATGGCAAAAATGATTGTTACTGTAGGAGATACGCACAGTTGTCCTATGGTCTCTGGTACCGTTCCTCATGTTGGCGGAACAGTAATTTCGGGATGTTCAAGTGTGTTATTAGGCAATAGCCCAGTAGCACGAATGGGTGATAAAGTACTTTGTACTGGTACTGGAATGATCGCGACTATAATTCAAGGAGACGCTAATGTGTTAATAGGAGGCAAACCAATTGCCTATGTAGGCTGTATGACGTCTCATGGTGGTTTTTTAACATCTGGAAAAGCCAATGCACTTATTACAGGCAATTCCCCTACGAAGATAGTAACAATGCCTATTGAAGACATAGAATTTCCTGATATAACTGTAAAAAATAAAGTTTTGGCCTATCTAGCGGGGCATAGCAATAAACTCAATGAGGCTATTGTAAATCAAGCGCTACTCAAACAAGCTGCACAAGACAATGAAGGCGAACCAAAGGTTTATAACTACCAGTGGAAAAAAGAAAAAACAGTTGTTAGAGATAGTAAAGTTTTAAAGATCGTTACCATAACCGCAGATGTCCAGAACATTCCCGATGGAGCAACCGCTACCATAAAAGTGTCTAAAGCTGCTACAGCAGAAAATGAAGATACTGAAATCATAGAACTTACAGGGATTGTTAAAAACAAGCAGGTTACTGTAGATTGGGAAGTAGAAGATACCGCTTCGAGCTAACTAAACGTTAAAGCAATCTATGGAAAGAAACGAAGCTCTCGAAGCCTATCAAGAAGAAACTTATAATCAAGATATAGCAACCTATACCTTCTCTGTAGAAGTAGCAGGAGCAACTTCGCCCGAACGACCAGAACTTAAGGCGAAAAAACCAGGTATTAAGTTGCATTTTCTGCGTTATGGTGTTTTTCATGCTAAACCTAACTATCATTTAAAAAAGGATATACTGGTGCATCCCCCAGAAACGCCAAATGATTTAAGTGAATATGAAGCTGCAGTACATGAAACCGTAAAGCGTGTAGAATTAGAAGAAGTAGAAATAAAGGCTGAAAAGAAAACACCAAAAACACCAAACGATAAACTTCCTGATATAAAAAATGCCTATTACGCAAGACGTATATTAAATGAAGGTTATTTGTATGCTATAGAAGAAGGCGAAGACAACTATTGGTTGGAGTATGAAGTTAATGCCTATGGTAGCCTAAGACCTGTCTTATGGAAAGATAATGTAAACGAAGACAATACTTATAAAGACCTTAGAGATAAAGCGGGCAATGCTACAGAAGATGCTCTAATTTTTAAGCAAGGTACTGTACTTTGGGTGGGGTATTCGGCAACGCAACTTTCCATAAAACAATTGGAAGACCTTAAAGGCAATTTAGAACATACAGATACCTTTTTAAAGGTAGCATGTGACGGTTTTGATAAAACAGAAGCAGAACATTTAGACTATAAGCAGCAGATAGCACCCTACAATCGTTTTTATACCCTCTTTACATCAGATCAGGATATGCAGTCTATGGTTTTTAAAAATAGACTGACCCAGCTTGCCGAGATCGAAGAAGCGCCAGATCCTAAAAATGAAAATGTATGGTTAGAGGATATGTTTATTACGCTAATAGACCCCATTGGCTGTGCAGACGATCTGCACGAACTAACTCAAAAAGAAAACCACTGGCATGAAGCCCTCATCGAAACCTTAACCCTACCGCAAACACCGCGCAATTATTACCATTGGAAATGGGGAGAAGAAAAAGCAAATCTAAAAGACATCCCAGAGGAAACTCAAGAACAGGTAAGTTACCTTTATGCCACAGCCTTAGCGACGTATAAATTTGTATATGAGAATTCTGAAACCCAGAAGGATTATAGCAGAAGTAAGGCGTCCTGGTCTCATGGCGTAGACAAAGATAAAATCTTTAAAATACTAAATGTTAACGGTAGAAAAACGCAAAGGGAACGCATTTATAATATGCGTGATGCCTTAGGTACCATTTTAAAATCTAAATTATATCAAAATAGTTTATTAGCCTATAGTGATAACATTCCCGTAAGGCAAGAAACAGGTAAATTGCATGTTGCAGAACATTTACTCACCTTGGTAACTTACGAGGGGATGGCAGATCGAGATTTAAATCTTACTAAAGACTATAAGCCCAAAGAGGATTACTGGATTAAGCTCGTTAGGGCTAACCTATTAGCCAATGGAAAATCATTAGACGTCATAAAACGTCTGTTTGATCTTAAACTAGATATAGAAGAGGTAGAAAATGTCCCAGGAAAGACATTGAAAACACATTTAAAGTTCGGGAAGAAATTTCTCTCTATTGGAAAAAAAGTTACAGGGGTTTATGCGGCCATTAGTCCAAAGGATGAATCCGAATTTAAAATTTACCTCAAGCATTTCTCATACCTTATTGTAAAAACGAAAGGCGGCATGGAAGGGCCTTTTTACAAGCTTAAAAATAAAACCTTTAAACAATTTTTAAATAGCCCTAGATTAAAAGCGCTAACCAATAACCAAAACCATTTTAGAACACCTACACATACCTATTATAAAGTACACCCAAAGGTTGCAGAAAAAGCAAAAAAACTAGCCAA
>CAZLTR010000350.1:0-2580 GCA_964562415.1 uncultured Hyunsoonleella sp.
GACAATTATTGTTCGATATACGAAGTGCGACCAAAAGCCTGTAGAGAGTTTCCGCATACCGATAGAAAAAAGTTTCAGCAAATTTCTAACCTCACACTTAAAAACGTAGCCATTTGTCCTGCGGCTTATGCTATTGTAGAAGCGATGAAAAAACGTATACCATAGCCATACACTTTAATTGAAAAACGTCTGTTGGGTTAGACTTAATGCTTCAATATCATTTTTAGTTGTCGCACTTCCCATTGCTGTTACCTTTCAACATTTTAAATCTATACGGACCTATAAACGTTTTGTGTTTTTGAAATGTATTTTTTTTTGTTCTAAAAACAAATAGAAGCTGAGTTGTTTTAGAGCTGTTATTAAAATGTAAATTAGGGTTTTAGAGCTGTTATTTGTATATTTAAAAAAATGCTATAATGGAAACCTTGTTAACGTATTTCGAAACCATTCCTTCAGAACATCGCGCTGCAGTTTTAGTAGGAGGCTTAATGTTGTTTTGGTTCATAGAAGGCATTATGCCACTTTTTGGTAGACCTTATAAAAAGTGGAGGCATGCTATCCCTAATGTGTTTTTAACCCTAACTACGGTTTTAGTGAATTTGCCGTTAGCTTATGTGCTATTAAAAGTATCAGATTGGGTGGCTCTGCATCAGTTTGGAATTTTAAATTGGCTACCAGCTTTACCCTTATGGAGTTATGTTTTTTTAGGGCTACTTCTTTTAGATTTCGTAGGCGCTTATTTACCGCATTGGGTAGAACATAAAACAAAACCATTGTGGCGAGTGCATATCGTACACCATAGCGATCATCATGTAGACGCTACAACCGCGAACAGGCATCACCCCTTAGAAAGTGTAGTGCGTTATTTATTTACGCTGCTAGGCGTATTTGTTGTAGGAACACCAATCGCTATAGTTATGCTATACCAGTCGTTATCTATAATAGCGTCTCAATTTAATCATGCTAATATTAAATTGCCAACCCGCATAGATACACTTTTAAGTTATGTTATCGTATCACCCAATATGCATAAAGTACACCACCATTACCGTTTGCCTTATACCGATTCTAATTATGGTAATATTTTTTCCATTTGGGACAGATTGTGTGGCACATTCATGACCTTAGATCCCGACAAAATCATTTATGGTGTAGATGTTTTTCCAGATGAAACTAAGAATGGGAATATTGCAGAGTTGTTAAAACAACCGTTTCAAGCCTATGAAAAACCGACAGAAGAGGCTCAATCGTAAATCAAATACTTACTACGTGTTGTTTTAAAATCCTGTAAATCGTCTTGCCATGAGGCCTTAATGTCTTGAGCCGATTGTCCAGAGATTATTTGGGTTTGTAGTGTTTTTGTTCCTGCTAAATTTAAGAAATAAGCTTTAAAAAAAGTCTCTTGCTTAGCGCTTTGCCGATACGCCGAGATGAGCCAGTTTAGGTTTAAACCTATTAAAGGTGGGGTGGACGATAAATCTTTACCATAACATAAAACATTTTCGTGTTTGGGATGTTTCGCACCAAAGTTAGGCTGAGGTGTAAATGTAAAAGGATACTGTGTAGGGTCTAAATAAGGACTTCCAAAAATTTGAAATTGAGTTTCTGTACCCCGTCCTACACTTACGGTCGTACCTTCAAAAAGACCTAAACTAGAATAAAGATTAATAGCGCTAGCATTAGGAAGGTTAGGGCTAGGCTTTATAGGAAGACGGTACGGAAGATCATGAGTGTAATTTTCTATAGGAATCACTTTTAAATCGCAAGTTACACTGTTTTCTAACCAATGTTCTCCATTAATCATTTTAGCATATTCACCTATTGTCATGCCATGAACAATAGGAATAGGGTGAAGGCCAACAAAGCTTTTGTAAGTGTCCTCAAGAGTAGGGCCATCGATATAATGTCCATTAGGGTTAGGGCGGTCTAGTACAAGTAAAGGAATGTGCTGTTCTGCACAGGCTTCCATGATATAATGTAAGGTAGAAATGTAGGTGTAAAAACGCACACCGACATCTTGAATATCAAAAACAATGAGGTCTAAATCTTTAAGTTGCGCGGCACTAGGTTTTTTGTTTTTTCCATATAAAGATACAAGCGGTAATTGCGTTTTTGTGTCTATACCGTCTTTAACAAATTCTCCCGCATCTGCTTTACCTCTAAACCCATGCTCTGGTGCAAATACTTTCTTTAGGGAAACATTTAATGCTAAAAGCGAATCTACAATATGTGTATGTATCTCTTTATGAGGTGTTTGTGTCGAGGTGTCTGCGTGTTTAAAAATAACAGAGGTTTGATTTGCAACAATTCCAATACGCTTACCTTGTAAAAAAGGTAAATAAATTTCGGTTCTGTTAGCGCCAACTTTAATAGCTTTCTTATCTTTAGCAGGAATAGCAGTATAAATTCCTTTTAAAGCGGTTTGAGATTGGTCTGTAGTTTTCGAACGGCAGGAAATCAAAATAAAAATCATTCCTATTATTATCGGGAAAACTGTATTTTTGGAAACAATTAAACGCATATTGAGTTTGAATTACGAGTATTTTATAGCAAAACGCATTATTGGTAGTAAAGCGTATA
>CAZLTR010000351.1:0-2548 GCA_964562415.1 uncultured Hyunsoonleella sp.
AGGACGTGGAGTTATTGATTGCTCTAAATTTGAATTGACTGACAGAGATTATAACACTGACTATAATTGGATTGATTCTCAAGAGCTTTGGTCATTTGGAATTGGAAAAATATCTGATGAAAAAATTGTAGTTGGTGGACTTGATGGCGGAGGTTTACCACACTCAAATAAAGATGGTGATAGAATTGAATTTATGGCAACTGAATGGCCAATTATAGACTTAATATTCCAACCTAACTTTAAAAGTATTTACAAACAGGGTGAAGAAAGTAAATGTTTTAGACTTTTTCACGATTATGAATTAAGAGCATACGGATTTTCATATGATGGAAAATATTTTGCAATTGCGACAAGTAGTGAAGTAAATATTTACAGAAAAGAATAAAACGGTGTACAACAATTAAGAAGCGTATGGCGTGCCGATAGGCTAACGCTATGCCTGTTGACTGATCCGTCACTTGGCATAAGGGGGAAAACGATTTTCGAGATGTATTTTATAAGCTAAAGATTAGCAGTTAGGTTCACAAAGTGTTTAATTTTTACCCGCTTAATCGCATTAGAACATTATGGCTTTTTAACACTTCTACTTATCGCTATGTTATATTTGTTCTTTGGAAGCTGTAACATTAACAACGTGAACCCTAGACAGTGGTTGCAATATGTATTAGAGAACATCCCTGATTGGAATATTCAAAAAATAAATAAACTTTTGCCTGGCAATTACTCGGAAATTTATAGGGTGTAGTTGCTCGTGGGGATACCTATTAATTGCAATGTCTCACAAATTAAGCTGCCTGTTTTATGGTTATAAAACAGGCAGCAGATTAGAATTTATAAATCAAATTTTAGTTTTTTACAAAAGGGTAGCTTTTAGTGCCTAGTGCTAGAAAATAAGTACCTGCTTTTAATTGATCTATTAGTATTTTGTTTTGAGAAGGGGTTACGTACATTTCTAATAATTTTGAACCTAATACAGAATGTACTGTAGCCTTGGTATCTAAACGTAATCCTTTTATTTGCAATACATCTGTTGTTGGATTCGGGTATATAGCTATAGCTGCATCGTTAAAAGTTACAGCATCATTACTAAGCGTTTCACTATCTACAACTTCTAATTGAATGTTGTTTGCATTGTAAGCTATTTGGAACACTTTATCTTCTCCTAAATCTGGAAATGTAACCTCGCTAAATGTACCTGTTACACTAGTTGCCGTTATTATAGTATAGCTATCTCCAATAGCGGGATCATAATCATCTAATAACATAACATCTAAACGTCCAGAAATTGTTGCAACCCCACCAATATTTACTTGATCAGCTTCAGTAGCACTTCGAACATGCTGTGTATAACTTAATGATGATGCGAATACCACATCATCATTAAATATGTAAGTACCTATATCGTTAGATGTATTTGGCCCTGGACTAAAAATGCCTCCCAAATTCACCGTATTATTATGAGATGTATTATTACCATAAAAGAATGAATTAATTGTAAATACACCCTGATTATCGATAATGGCATTATTCACGAAGAAAGAATTAACAGAAAATTCTGAATTGTTAGTTAAAGTACCTTCGTTAGTGAAAAAAGACCGACTATTCCAATCAGCATTATTAATTGCCTCTCCTATATTATTAAATGATGAGCTATTATTATAATTATTTTCATTAATAAAAGTACCATTATTAGCTAAGGTAGATCTCGATGTGTAGATGCCATTATTGGTTAAAGTACCATTATTAGTTACGTTATCTGAGACCACATCGGCACCTTCACTAATAATAACGCTATCTCCCGAATTAATTGTTGTACCTGGATAACTAGGACTCCAGTTTTCTTGATCTGTCCAGTCTCCAACTCCCGTATATGTAAAAACAGTTTGTGCCTTTACCAGAACAGTAAAAAAAGTTGTTAAAGCTAAAAAAGTAGATTTCATATTTTATATTTTGAACTACAAATGTATCACATTTTAACATGACAATTCTGCCGATATCACTATTTCCTAAATGAAATCATTTTAACTTGTTGTAAAAATCTAAGCGATAATATTTATTTGCGTAAAATTCCAATAGTAAAACAATGTAGGATACTGTTGCCTTACAGAGGCTAACCATTTGTAACCTTTCCTTATACTCGTTTTGTAACATTTATACTCGTACCCATCTATCTCACAATTGAAGACTTCTCATTGAACTTATCTTGACGTTTTGTTTTTAACCGAAAATGAGTTGAAATTTAACCAGATGAGGCACTTTTTGAAGCTCATAGCAGCGCTACGGACAAAAAAAGTAACGAAATATGGGTGAATTTTAGCCATTTTTTAGGAAATAGAAAACCTCAAGATGAGTTCATTATGACCTAACAACGCCTGTATGTACAACACAACAGATGTGAGGTTATTTGTAAACACTATGCGCGTCTTATGTAGGCAAATGTTATACACAAGAGATAAAACTGCACAGCCATTATAGTTCTTAATTGCATTAAATTTTAATGCTATCGCATTAAAACATTATGGCTTTTTAACACTTCTACTTATCGCTA
>CAZLTR010000352.1:0-2536 GCA_964562415.1 uncultured Hyunsoonleella sp.
AACCTTAAATAGAAATTTATGGTCTTCATATTAATTTAAAAAATAAATAAAAAACCCACGACACTATCCAGTATTTTACATTACAGGATAGTGTCATGCTACTCTAAACCTACCAACTCATTTATTTTTTCATTTTTTGTCTTAGTGATGTACAGCATCTAATCAAACACACTAATAGTATTTACAACTATTTTTAAGCTCGCCTAAGACAGTTATTTTAATAAATCAAAACTTTTGGCATGTATTATTTTTTCTTTGGCCTAAAGGGTTTTATAACAGCTTCATTACATTCTAAAAATGGGCCTTCCATAAGATCTATACAATAAGGAACTGCAGGAAATACGGCATCTAAACACTCTCTAATTGATTTGGGTTTGCCTGGTAAATTAATAATTAGGCTGCTCCCTCTAAGCCCTGCGGTTTGTCGTGATAAAATTGCTGTGGGCACATACTTTAAGGATTCTGCCCGCATGAGTTCTCCAAATCCAGGCATCATCCGGTCACACACAGCTTCTGTCGCTTCTGGAGTCACATCTCTTTTAGATGGCCCTGTTCCTCCTGTAGTGACCACTAAACAACATTGTTGTTGGTCTACCATATCTATTATAGTGTTTTCTATAACCTCCTGTTCATCGGGTATGATTTGATATACGTCTTGCCAACTCGAAATTAAGTAATCCTTGAGGGTCTCTATTATAGCTTTACCACTTTGGTCCTCGTAAATTCCTGCACTTGCTCTATCACTTACTGTAATGATGCCTATTTTTGCTGTTGCCATGGTTTTAGTGTTCTTCTTTTGAGAAATTATTCGTCTTAAAATACTACGCTTGGTATTTAACGGATTGTAAGATGCTAAACTACTCCTTTAGTTTAACTTTACACTCCGTGAGAATATAATTAAAATGGTTTATGTCTTCAGCATTTAGCTTTAATGTTCCAGTAACCATAACAATATCATCTGTTTTAAAATTGGTATGGATTAACTGAAGCTCTATAGCTGTTTCTGGCCCTCCAACACCACAAAAAAAGCAGGATGACATGGGACCTTTTGATAATATAAACATTTTACTTTGGGGATCTATATTTAAAAAATAGCCTGTTATTGAGACTAATTTACCTTCTAGTGCTTTAACAGAATCTGAAAATTCTGGATGTAAAAAAGCAGTGTCATATTCTGGAAAATACTTATCTGTAAATGTAACCTTAGACAGGTCTTGCCATGTGATCTGTTTTTGAGCAAAACATAAGCTGCCCGAAACAAAAATGTATAGAATTATTATTTTAATATTCATTGCTTAAAACTTCTGAAATCTTCATCTTCGTAATTGGATATACTGCAATTAAAATGCTAAAGGTTAGTATTGTAAAAACTATTGCACTTAGCTTTAAAGCTTCTTCCAAAGCTAAGGGTTTTAAAATCCCTACATACATTTGTACCTCCATACTATTTAATAATGCTGGCAAGGCTAGTGTTACCAATACAATCGCTATAACAAAAGCAATACTTATGATGATGAGCCCTTCATACACCACAATTTTTACGACTTGAAAATGCGTTGCGCCATAAGTGCGTAAAAGTGCCAAATCAAAGGCCCGTTCTTTTACCATTTTATAAAGACTAACACCTATAGTTAACCCCGATATTACGAGAATTAAATAGGCGATCCACTTAATGGCTGTAACCCCAACCCCCGTGTACTTGTACAATTGGTCTAACTCATATTTTGGCAATGCAGCTTGCAGGTTAGTCCCTTCATTAATACGTCTGGGTAACATTAAAAATCCTGTAGGACTTCTAAAAGACACCAATAATGAGGTAATCTGTTTGTCTTCATTAAAGTGTTCGTGATGCTGTTCTATATCATGGCCTTTGTGTTGCACCTCATGCTGCTTATCATGAGAATCACCTGTATTTTTAGGGATACTTTCTTGATGTTGGCCTTCAGCTGCTTTACCATGTTTATGCACATGCCAAATGCTTTCCAAATCGCATAGAATTAATCGGTCTATAACTTTATGAGTTGGTTTTAATATACCAACAACTACAAATTTTTCGTCATGAGTTTCTATACTTGCTTCTAGTAACCCATGGGCACTTACAAAAGTATCTCCAATTGAAAGCTTTAATTGTTTTGCTACTGTATGTCCTATTACCGCTTCTAAAACCGAATTAACTTCTCTTCCTTTTTCTAATTTAGCATCATACAGCTGTCTAAAGCTATTTATGGTACCAACTATTCTAAAACCTTTATAATTATCGCCATAAGATATGGGAACTGCCAATTTAACACTAGGGGTCTTCCCTATTTTTAGCGCTTCTTTATAAGACATATTTCCAGTTGGATTATCTAAATGTAACACCGAGGACAGTACCAATTGTAACGGACTGCCTTTAGCACCTACCACCAAATCTATGTTGCCTAAGTTATTTTCAATTTGATGTGTAATTGATGTTTTAAACTGCTGCATTGCCAAAAGCAAAGCGATACTTAATGCCAAAGAAAACACACTTAAAACTGTGTAGAGTGGTTTCGTT
>CAZLTR010000353.1:0-2510 GCA_964562415.1 uncultured Hyunsoonleella sp.
TATGAGTAAAATAGGTGTAATTATGGGAAGTAAAAGTGATCTTCCTGTAATGCAAGATGCCATAGACATCTTAAAAGAATTTAACATAGAGGTAGAAGTAGATATTGTTTCTGCACATCGTACCCCAGAGAAATTATTCGATTACAGTTCTAAAGCTCATACCAGAGGTATTACGGCTATTATTGCAGGTGCTGGAGGTGCAGCCCATTTACCCGGTATGGTGGCCTCACTTTCGCCTTTACCCGTTATAGGCGTTCCTGTAAAGAGCAGTAACTCTATAGATGGCTGGGATTCTGTACTTTCTATTTTACAAATGCCTGGAGGTGTCCCTGTAGCTACAGTAGCCTTAAATGGTGCCAAAAATGCAGGAATCTTAGCAGCTCAAATTATCGGTGCTCAAAATCCTGAAGTTTTAAATACTATTATAGCTTATAAAGAAGGGTTAAAAGCAAAAGTATATGAATCTGCAAAAGGCCTAAACTAGAGAAACCCCGATAAATATCGAGGTTTCATTAGCTATTAACAATAATTCTTACGAGTTAGTAAACTCATCTGAAAAATCAGCTCGAAATTACAAATTAAATTCAGTTTAACCCCATTAAACCTATAAATTTTAACACTTCTTTGGACAAAATGAACACTAACATTCTGATAAACGATTTTAACACACCTTTCAACGTAGCACCATTTTCAAAAATTAAGGATGAAGACTATCTTCCTGCGTTTTTAGAAGCCATAAAAACAGCTAAATCCGAAATTGATGCCATTACCAGCAATCCTGAAACAGCAACCTTTGCAAATACCATTGAGGCTTTAGACTTTTCGGGCATGCATTTGAATCGAATTTCAAGTATTTTTTTCAACTTAAATTCTGCCGAAACTAATGAAACCATCCAAAAAATTGCACAGGAGGTCTCACCTTTATTATCAGAATTTAGTAATGATGTGACCTTAAACGAAGCCTTATTTAAACGTGTTAAAGCGGTTTATGACACCAAAACAACACTTAGCCTTACCACTGAACAAGCCACCCTACTAGATAAAAAATACAAAGGATTTTCTAGAAATGGGGCCAACCTTCCAGAAGCTAAAAAAGAACAGTTACGAGCGATTGACAAAGAATTAAGTCAGTTAGGCTTAAAATTTGGAGAAAATGTTTTAGCCGAGACCAATGCTTTTGAAATGCTACTTACAGATAAAGCCGATTTATCTGGACTTCCAGAAGGCACTATAGAAGCTGCAAAACAACTTGCAGAGTCTAAACAAAAAGAAGGCTGGTTATTTACACTAGATTATCCTAGCTACATTCCTTTTGTAACCTATGCTGATAATCGAGAACTAAGAAAAAAAATGGCATTGGCTGCAGGAGCAAAAGCTTTTAAGGGTGATGCGCTAGACAATCAAAAACATGTTTTAAAAATTGTAACATTAAGACATGAGCGTGCCAATTTACTTGGCTATAAAACACATGCGCACTTTGTACTTGAAGAACGTATGGCAGAAACCCCTGGTAACGTTCACCAATTCTTAAACGAACTACTTGAAAAAGCAAAACCAGCAGCTATAGAGGAGTTTGAAAATTTAGAGGCCTTTGCAAAAGATTTAGACGGTATTACGCAACTGCAAAAATGGGACGGCGCCTACTATTCTGAAAAATTAAAACAAAAACGTTTTAGTTTAGATGATGAGCTTCTTAAACCTTATTTTAAACTCGAAAATGTTATACAGGGCGCTTTCACAATCGCTAACAAATTATTTGGTTTAAATTTTGAGGCCATTTCTACAGTAGATAAATATCATGAAGACGTACTAACTTATAAAGTTACAGATGCAGAAGGGAATTATATTTCTATTTTCTACGCCGACTTTTTCCCAAGATCTGGCAAAAGAAACGGGGCTTGGATGACGGTATACAAACCGCAATACATTACCAATGGAGAGAACAGCAGGCCTCACATTTCTATTGTTTGCAATTTTACAAAACCAACCAAAACCAAACCGTCACTGCTTACATTTAATGAAGTTACCACATTATTCCACGAGTTTGGCCATGCCCTTCATGGCATACTCGCTAACACAACTTACCCTAGCTTATCTGGTACTAATGTGTATTGGGACTTTGTAGAACTGCCAAGTCAGGTTCTAGAAAACTGGTGTTACGAAAAAGAAGCTTTAGAATTATTTGCCACACATTACGAGACTGGAGAGATAATTCCTATGGATTTGGTGGAGAAGATAAAAGCTTCTGCCACATTTCATGAAGGCATGCAAACCTTACGACAAATTAGCTTTGGTTTGCTAGACATGAGTTGGCATGGCACTGAGGCTCCTCATAAGATTAGCGATGTTAAAGCGCATGAAATTCAAGCGTTCAAAAACACAAGTCTTTACCCAGACGTTTCAGAAAACTGTATGAGTACTGCCTTTTCGCATATTTTCCAAGGCGGTTATTCTTCTGGTTACTACAGCTACAAATGGGCCGAAGTTTTAGATGCCGATGCTTTCGCTTA
>CAZLTR010000354.1:0-2504 GCA_964562415.1 uncultured Hyunsoonleella sp.
TCCTTCGACGCTGTATAATAGTTGGTTGACTGCGCACTTCTATAATTTTCGGTATAAAATGTACCATCTGGCGATAACTTTTCAGCAAATCGAATTTTTAGTGTTTGTCCTTTTTTCATAGGCACTTTAAGCAATGGAACACCTACCATATTTTGTTTTAAATCAAAAACAGCAGTTCCATCTTTTTCTACAACTTCCTGTGTTTTTAATGTAATTTTGGTTTTAACAGTGGTATGCCTTTTAGGTTCTAATCTTATAGCGTTAGTCACAGGAAATGCACTCACAATTTCCCAACCATTGTCATCAAAACCATTAGTTCTCCAGTTTGGTATTTCTAAATTTGCATCGTAAGTTTCTCCGTCATAAATCTCAGAAAGGCGTATTGGTCCGTTGGTTGTACCTTTCCAAGTGTTATCAGAAAGTATCATCTGTTTAGAACCATCTTTCAGTGTTACTTCTAACTGGCATAAAATTTTAGGAGTTTCTGTATCGCTCCAATACGATTTTAACCAACCTAAGCGTCCAGAATGCCATCCAGATGCGACTTCTACAGCAATAGTGTTTTTTCCATTTGTAACGAAATCGTTTACGTTGTAGGTAATTGTTTCAATACGTTTTTTGTACGGAGTGTAGCCTGGTGGCATAACATCATCGCTTACATCTTTACCATTTAAAGCCACATCAAAAACGCCCTTTGCAGTAATGTATAACCGTGCTGAAGCTACATTTTGAGCCAATTCGAATTCTTTTCTTAAATACTGCGGTCTGTGTATAATATTGTCTTGACTTCCTAATACCTGTTCTTTTTTGGTATCCAATCCAATCCATTGGGCTTTCCAATCCTTGTTAGATAGCAACCCTAATTCAAAATGATTGATTGCACTCCAAGAGGATGCTGCACCATCTTGATTCCAATATTGTACTTGCCAATACGCTTTTTGTCTAGATTGTAAAGGGGTGCCTGCATATTTAACCCAAAGAGATTGGTCTGTATCTATTTTTTTAGAATCCCATAAATCGGCACGATCTGGTAATAAATCTGGGCTACTTGCTACTAAAATTCTATAAGCAGTTTGAGATTTTACACTAGGTGTTACTGGTAGTTGCCATGAAAACGTGGGATTTACATCGTAAAAGCCCAATGGGTTTTCAATACCTTCGGAAATATTTAAATGTAAAGGAGCTTCTTGCGCCTCTGGTGCTTTACATGATGTTAAAAAACATGACATGCAACTCACAACTGCGATTAAAAAAGTTTTAAACATAATAGTTTTTAGATAGATATTAAATTTTTGTTTGTATGGAATAGTCTCCTGGTTGAACAAGAAACTTTAGGTTTTGACTTGTACTGTTTAAAATTTCAACAAATGAATTCTCATCAATTTTCGTACCATTTATTGTAGTATTTTGAATTTTTCCAAAAGGTAGTTCTATTTCTGCCGTAGTGTTTGGTGGAATCCTAATTTCTAAACTGTAGGTTTGTTTTTCTTTACGCCAAGACGACTTTATGTTTCCATAAGGTGTCTCTACAGTTGCGGAAGCAGATGTTAAAGGTGCTCTGGGTTTTGGCGCTATTCGTATGGTTTTATAACCTGGAGCCATTGGGGCTATACCTGCAACACGCTCGTAAAGCCATTGGCCTATGGCACCATATGCGTAATGGTTTAAACTGTTCATACTTTGTGAGTTGTAGCCGCCCTCTTTGCTAAAACTATTCCAACGTTCCCACATGGTTGTAGCACCTTGATTTATAGAGTAAAACCACGACGGGTAGGTTTCTTTAAACAGAATTTTATACATCAAATCTATTTCTCCCATATCGTCTAAAACTTTTGGTAGAATAGGTGTGCCTAAAAATCCTGTTCCTAGGTGGTAATCGGTATTCTTAATTTCTTCAAGTAAATGATTTTGCGCTTTTAGTTTGGTTTCTGCTTTAAATAAGTCGAAATGCAAACCTAATAGGTAGCTTGTTTGCGTTTGTCTTTCTTGTTTGAATCTAGCATTTTCATCAAAAAATTCATTTTCAAAAGCATTAGCAACAGCTTTATACAAGGCTTTATATTTCTTTTCATCATCTGCTTTTCCTAATACACCTGCAATTTTAGATATTAAATGTGCAGAATGTGCAAAGTAAGCGGTATTAATTAATTCTTTTGGTGTATCTCCTCTATTTGCTTTTTTTAAACTTTTAGAGGGGTAAGGTTGTAACCAATCTCCAAAAGAATGCATTATCGGGATATAAGGCTTTTTTCTTACTTTAGAGTGATAGTAGCCAATCCATTTCTTTGCCGACTCATAGCTATCTTCTAGTATTGTTAGGTCTCCCGTTATGTTGTAAATATCCCAGGGAATAATAACACAAGCGTCTCCCCAACCTGAGCTACCATTTTTATTTTGAAGTACGTCTGGAACGATATAGGGTACTAAACCGTTTTTGTGTTCAGATTGATTTTCTCTCAAACTTTGCAACCAGGCTGTCCAAAATGCATGGGTATTATAGTTAA
>CAZLTR010000355.1:0-2480 GCA_964562415.1 uncultured Hyunsoonleella sp.
CATCGCCAATAACGGCAATATGGTGTTTGTCTTCGCCTTTAAGTTGGGAAGCGATAGCCATTCCTAAGGCTGCCGAAATAGAGGTAGACGAATGTCCAACACCAAAGGTATCATACACACTTTCACTGCGTTTGGGGAAACCACTAATGCCGCCCAATTGTCTATTGGTATGAAACTGGTCTCGACGGCCTGTTAAAATTTTATGTCCATAAGCTTGATGGCCCACATCCCAGATGAGCTGGTCTATAGGGGTGTTGTACACATAATGTAAGGCAATGGTGAGCTCAACTACGCCCAAACTGGCGCCTAAATGTCCCGCTTTAGTTGCGACAATTGTAATAATGAATTCGCGCAATTCTTTCGCAAGTTGAGGTAAATCCTTAAGGGCTAAACGCCTCAGGTCTTCGGGAGAATGTATCGAATGTAATAATGGTGTTTGCACCCTGCAAAAGTACAGTTTTCCTATTTGTAAATAGAAAAGCATTGTGATAAAATGTTTAGTACGGTTGTTCACGTTATTTTAGGCGTCATTCACGACATTTTTTTGGATAAGCCCTTTGTTTACTGGTAGTTTTGAGGAAAACAGTAACAACCATAACATGATGAATTTTAAACAAAATCCAGAGATGGTATCGCGAAAATTGCCATCTAACCAAGCATTACTATCTCAAAAACAAAGCCTTTATTTTATGAAACAAGTCTTAAAAAAAGTGGTAGTCCTATTATGTTTCGCTTTTGCACTAACTAAAGCGTCAGGACAAGAGACTAAGGTGGTGACTTTAGATGTAGGTAGGCCAAGTAGCACCGCTTTTCGTATTGGAGAAGATACTACGACATGCAAGTCTTTAAAAGTAAAACACAATGCGCTATTGGCGCTGCAATTAAAAAATACAAATCCTTATAAATTTACGTATGAATTAAATCATGAGGTGTTTGATGTTTTTGCAAAGGAGCAGACTGAATTTACGGAATTATTAGGACGTATAAGCACTATAAAATCTCTAGATGAAGGTGCAGAAGGTGTTAGTGAAAAA
Organism: uncultured Hyunsoonleella sp.; assembly: GCA_964562415.1. Classification (GTDB taxonomy): domain Bacteria; phylum Bacteroidota; class Bacteroidia; order Flavobacteriales; family Flavobacteriaceae; genus Jejuia. The sequence goes on from CAZLTR010000355.1 coordinate 1,035, forward strand.
GAAAATAAAATGCTAAACACTATTATGCAGCAAAATGAAAATGCAGATCAACTTAACGATAAAGATGCAATAAAAAGTGCAATAGCTTCTCAATTAGAGGGTTTAGAAAAACAAATGGAACTAGAACAAGGACTCCTAGAAACGATTGAAAGTAGTTTTGAAGGTGATGCTATAATTCAGTCTAATACCATTTATAAGAATATGAAAGAAGATCAGGAGAGTGTCATACAACGTTTGGAGGCGAAAATTGACGGTTTTAAAAGTGGAGGAAATCTAAATAAAAACCAATTAAAACAATTAAACGCTACACTAACAATGCCTTTAGAAGAAGTGTCTGCAACTATAGAAGAACGCCAAGAAGCGTTATTAACTTTAGGAAAAACGCAGATTACATCGCATGCAGCTCAGCACGAAACGTTAGCGCTAGAGATAGAAGCCTATTTGAAAAAGGTTAAAATTGAAGATTTTTTAGATCAAGACGAATTTCAAACGCAACGCGAAACGTTTTTGAGTGATGCCTCTGCTATAACGCGTTCTATCAATGCACAAACAAAAAAGTTTAAAGGCTTGTTAAAGACGTGTGATGTTACCACTTACAACAGTTTTTTAGAGGAGAATTATACGTCTAAAGCTAAAGCTGTTCAGGATCTGATAGCAGAAATGTACGCTATTAAATTAGAACATTACAGATTGCCTGTTGCATTTGATGGGAAAAATATAGATGCCATTACACTAGAGGTAAAACGTACATTAAAAGATAAAGAGAACCCTAGTACCGATACGTACAGTTATGATATTTGGGTTACAGGTGGCTTTAAGCTCGATGTAAGTGCGGGTGTCTTCTTGTCTACTATTAGAGACAGAACTTATACTATTGGCGAACTTACTAATGACGAAGGTACTGTACAAGTGATTCATGAAACCGACTTAGGGGAAGTAGACTATGGTTTTGGAAGTGTTGCAAATTTATCTTACCGTACAGGTGGTTGGGTAAAACCGACCCTTAGTTTTGGCGCCATGTTTACTAACAATCAAAAATTTCAGTTGCTAGCTGGTGGCGGATTTATTTTAGGTAAAATGTCGCGCTTTGTACTGCATTATGGATTGTCTGTTGGTAGAGCAGAAACCTTACAAACACCATTCGTTGCCAATGGCACTACTGCTGTAGAGAATTTAACCAGCGACACCATCCCAACCGTAGAAAAATTACAATTAGGACATTTTTTCGGAATTACTTACAACTTAGGGAAGGTGAAATCTCAAAAAAGTAGCACTAAATAAATTATATTTACATTAATACAACTAAAATCATGAAAACAAATACAATTTTTATAATAACTATTCTAGGACTTTTAATACTAGTTTCGTGCAAACCTATTGTGAATAATATTTATTGTTTAGGAGTAACAACCAATACTTCGCAACGGGGCCTTGCATGTGTGACCC
>CAZLTR010000356.1:0-2478 GCA_964562415.1 uncultured Hyunsoonleella sp.
AAAATGAGTTGAAATTTAACCAGATGAGGCACTTTTTGAAGCTCATAGCAGCGTTACGGACAAAAAAATAACGAAATGTGGGTGAATTTCAGCCATTTTTTAGGAAATAGAAAACGTCAAGATGAGTTCAGTAAAAACCATTCAATTCGTTATTCATTTTTACATATAATTACAGCATGCAAAACGATTAAAACGCTTTTAAAAAGGTATATAAAGATTCTTTTAAATAAGTACTTGTAATCTTATTATATTTGACTTCGTAAGTAATTGTATATTTTCAATGAGAAAGCTCTTTGTATTGTTTTTTTTTGTGTTTTTAAATTGTTGGGTATACGCGCAGCAAAACACATACGTATTTAATCATCTTACGAGTAAAGATGGATTATCTCAAAGTTCGGCCATTGCCATTCATCAAGATCAATTAGGACAAATATGGATAGGCACAAGAGATGGTTTAAACAAGTATGATGGCACGAAAATAACAGTATATCGAAGTGAGCCAGACAATCCTAATTCCATCAGTAACAATGATATTTTAACCATTCAAGAAGATGCCGAAGGCTACCTTTGGATAGGAACTTATAACGGACTTAACAAATACAATCCTAAAACCAATACGTTTACAAGGTACTTCCATACCCAAGACGATAATTCATTATCTAATAACGTTGTTTGGACGTTAAAGGTGCTTACAAATGATAAAATTTGTATAGGTACCACAGAAGGGCTTTCTATTTACGATAAAACGACAAATACATTTACTAATTATTTAAACAAAGTAGAATTTGGAGAGGAAGCGGGTACGCACATTACGTCTATTCTAGAAGCACAAAACGGTGCATTGTATCTTGGTACACATAAAAATGTATTAAAATCTAAAACAGCATCAAATCCACAATTTGAAGTGGTGAATACCCAAGAAAGCCTCTATATACAAGATCTTATCGAAGCTAAAAATAATGTTATTTTAATAGCAACACAAACCAAAGGCATACTAGCCTACGCACCACAAACCAAAACATATGCACCTTATGCATTAAAAAATGCAGAGGTTATGGATAATAAAAATGTAAGACGCTTACTATTTGACGCAGATGGTAACCTCTGGGCAGGCACTTATAATGGCTTATTTGTAATAAATAAGAAGCGACACGTATTGGCATTAAAATCAGATTTAGATACAAAAAATAGCCTGAGCAAAAACTCGATTAAATCGTTATTTAAAGACAATAAAGGCACAGTATGGATAGGGACCTATTATGGTGGTGTTAATATTTGGGATAAGTCTAATACTAATTTTAGAACACTATCAGAAAACAGAAAAGGTAAAGGCTTAAATTATAACGTAGTAAGCTCGATAGCCGCGTATAAAAACAGTGTTTTTTTGGGGACAGAAGGCGGAGGGCTCAATCTTTTAAATAGAAGCACAGGGAATTACAGTTATATTCACACAGGCAACTCTAAAATTAAAGATGATAACATAAAGGCGTTAATGCGTTCGCATAAAGATGAATTGTGGATTGGAACGTTTAAAAATGGTATAGAACTTTACGATTTAAAAACAGGAACCTTAAAAACAGAGACCTTGCCAGAGGCTTTAATTCAATTTTTAAAAGGAACAGGTGTTTATGCCATAAAAGAAGACGCCTCCCATGCTATATGGATAGGCACCTTTGGAAAAGGTGTTTTAAAGTACGATACAGTAACACAACACATTGAAGCATTTCAATATTCAGAAACTAAAACTAATGCATTATCAAGTAATTTAATACGTGCAATTTGTATAGATAGCAACCATAATGTTTGGGTAGGTACCGAAAAAGGCTTGAATAAAATAACAAAAACAGGAGCGATTTCTCATTTTTTCTACGATAAAGCAGTACAGTATGGCGACGACATTTTAACTGTTTACGAAGATCAAGCACATACCATATGGGTTGGCACCAAATCTAAAGGGTTATATGTTTATAGTCAAGACTATTTTAAAGCAGTAAATCTCACGTTAAAAGACGCTCAGGTTCCTGTAGTAAACAGTATTCTTGAAGACAACAAACAGTGTTTGTGGATGGGTACAAATTTAGGAATCGTAAAGTTTGATATTAAACAAAAGCGTACAAAATTATTCAACCAAAAAGAAGGCTTAATTGGTAATGAATTTAATAACAATGCTTGTTTAAAAATGGGTGCTGCCAAATTTTATTTTGGAGGGCCTTTGGGGGTCACTTATTTCGATGTTAATAAACTAAAGACAAATACCCACGTGCCAGCTGTTATTTTAACAGATTTTACGATTAAGAATAGCGAGCTTAAAGAAAGTACTTGCCCAAAATTAAAAGGGCTAAGCTTACCTTTTACCAAAGCTATCGATTTAGATTACGATCAAGGTAATTTTAGCATTTCTTTTGCAATACCTAGTTATATAAACTCTAGCAACAATAGTTATAAATACAGACTTAAGGGGCTTGAAAACGAATGGAA
>CAZLTR010000357.1:0-2433 GCA_964562415.1 uncultured Hyunsoonleella sp.
CACTCTTTAAGCAATCGTGTCTCCCTCCTAAAAAGGAGGGATTAAGGGCGGTGTTAGTATTTGTGTCTATAGCCCTGTAAACGCCCTGAATAAAAGGGGTGTATCAATTTTTTTGTAATGCATTGTTATTGTATGTAACCTAAATTTTTATCGAAAAAAAAGAGGTTCGTGTGTATAAATTACTATTTTTGTGAAGGAAATTTTGATTTTATTTAAAAGAAAATAATCTTTTAACGTGTTAAAAAAGGTGTGCTTTGTGTTGTATTTAAACCGTGTTTTGAGTACAGTCCTAGAATGCCCACCTAAGGGATAATTAATAGCAAGTTGCCCCAGGTTAAGGATTAGAAGGGCGTTACACGTATAATGCGTTTGCAAACGTACTTTATTTATGGCGACACTTTAGTTTTAGTGTGGCACTAAGGCAAGCAGTATAGCAGCTGTTGTTACAGTGGTTTGTTAATGTAATAGAGTTCTAAGACACAATTTGGATTTATATTGAATCATTAAACAGGATGGAATGATCCTATACATAAATTAAAAAAGAAGACTCCAAATGGCTTTTTTATCAAAATTAAAAGTAGACGACGAATCATACAATGTGATTACGGCACGATACGCTATCGAGAAACCTACAGACGATGCCAGTCACCCTTCAGGACGTATCCAAGGGGGGCGTATCATTTTAGAATTAGAAAGTACCAAAAACGTGTCGCTTTTCGACTGGGCAGCCACAGAAGAGCGCACCAAAAATGGCGAGTTAATACTCTACAACCGCGATAGTTTTTCCATCTTTAGAAAAATAAAATTTACCAATGCCTACTGCATTCGGTTTGAAGAATTCTTTAACAGTTCCAATACCGAACCCGTGTATTGCGAAATCATTTTAGCCTGTCATAAAATGGAAATTAAAGATGCTAAATTCAATAACGAGTGGCCTATTGACGCCTAGGACACACGATTTATCACGTTTCATTTTACTATACATAAAGCGCTATGGCATTACATTCTAGGTTAAGAGTATCCTTAAACAAAGTTATATTTACCCATGTTATTCGTTTTTCTTTAGAAGAACAGGTAGGGGCACATACTATAGTTCGCCTTTCGGTGCGGGCTAAAACCTTAGAGCGGCATATAGAAGGGCTCTCGGTAATAGAAACCAGTCGCCATTTTTTGGGCAAGCCCTGCGCGATAGAAATCGAAGACTCTAAAGGGTTTGGGTATAAGCTTTTGCAATTTCAAGGCATTATAACCGAAGTAAACGGTAAAAAGGGCAATGCCCAAAGTGGTACAGGAGCTGTAATTGATTTTTTAGGGATGAGCAATAGCATCCTTTTAGAAGATGGTCCAGACCTCAATAGCTTTTTAGAGCAACCCCTGTCGGACATCCTAGAGCGTAAAATGAATACCTACAGCAATGCCGCTTTACAGCTTAAAGTAAATCTGCAACAAGACCCTGTAGTGCCCTATACCGTACAGCAAGAACAAAGTACCTTTTCATTTTTTAAAGACTTGGCCGCCAAACATGGCGAATACCTGCTGTATAACAACAAAACCCTGTATTTTGGAACCCCCGATGTAGGCGATGAAGTACTGCTTAATTACGGTAAAGATTTAAAGGATTTTGTATTGGGGTTGGGCGTACAGTCTCAAAATTTTAGCTTCTATGGGTCCGATTATTATGCTGAAAGCACAGTAAAAAGCAGTGCAGCAGCCGCTAACTCTACTATGGGCTATATGGATGCCGCTAATAGCAGCAGCAATGCCATGTATGCTAAGGACAACCAACGCCTGTTCTCTACTGCCGAAACGCCACGCCTGCAACAGCAGGCCGACCGTGCCCTAGAAATGCAAAAACGTTTAGCAGCTCAACAGCAGGTAAGCCTTAGAGGCGAAAGTACCAATACTGGCATAAGCTTAGGCAAAATTATTCGTGTAAAAAGTGCCGATGCTAATTTTGGCCGTTACCGTGTGGTAAGCGTTACGCACCATTACGAGCGCAAAGGCAGCTACAGCAATAGTTTTACAGCCGTACCCTTAGATACCGACCTGTACCCATTAACCAATGTGGCACTTAAAAGAGCCGCACCCATACAGGTAGCGGTGGTAAAGCAGGTCGACGACCCCGAAGGCATGAGCCGTATAAAAGTGCAGTTTCCTTGGCAGCTAAAGTACAACCAAACCACCCCCTGGATACAAGTGGCTACGGCCTACGCTGGTGGCGATAGAGGTCTGGTCTTACTGCCCGAAGTAGGCGACGAAGTGCTCATTAATTTTAAATTTGGCAATGTAGAAGCGCCCTTCATGCAAGCCGCCTTGTTTACAGGGGTGAATAAACACAACCAATGGCAAAGCCAAGATAATGCCATGAAAGGCATTACCACCAAAAGTGGACATAGCATCCTGTTGGAAGATACTAAAGGGGGGGAGAAAATT
>CAZLTR010000358.1:0-2432 GCA_964562415.1 uncultured Hyunsoonleella sp.
CTGTATACCAAACCGCTTCGATAGGACGACGTTGATCGATACCACCATCACGCTGTTCTGCACAATCTCCAATCGCATAGACGTCCTCTATACTTGTTTCTAAAAAGCGGTTAACTTTAACACCTCTGCCTAACTCTATATCTGATGTTTTTATAAAATCGATGTTAGGAGACACTCCAGCTGTGAGGCCAACGAAATTACATGCTATTTCTTCGCCAGTTTCTGTAATTACTATAGAGGATACCTGTCCATTTTCATCCGATTTTATTTCTTTTAAATTAAAACCTAAACGTAAATCGATATGGTGATTTTTAATATGCCTATTAATCATACCACTTTCACCATCTGGAAGTACACCATTCCAAAAACTCTTTTCTCTTACTAAAAATGTAACAGGAATACCTCTAGAGGATAACATCTCGGCAAGTTCGATACCAATTAGCCCTCCACCAACGATTACAGCACGTTTGCACACCTTGTTATTAGGTGCATACTGTTCTACATTTTCTAAATCTTGTTTGTGGTATAAGCCAGATACGCCTTTTAAATCTTGACCAGGCCATCCAAATTTATTGGGCTTACTTCCTGTTGCTATTATTAATTTGTCATATTTTAAGGAATCACCTTCTGCAAATTCTAACGTTTTGGTTGCCGTTTCAATATGCTTAACAAAACCCTTTTTTAATGTAATGTTATTTTTTTTCCAAAACCAGCTTTCGTAAGGTTGGGTATGTTCAAACTTCATATGCCCCATGTAAACATACATTAAGGCTGTTCTAGAAAAGAAATAGTCTGTTTCTGCTGAGACAATAGTGATTTTTTTATCGGAAAGCTTTCTTATGTGTCTCGCAGCCGTGACGCCAGAGATGCCATTCCCTATAATAATAATATGTTCCATAGTTTTTGGTTGTTTGTGACTCTTAGGTCGCTGTTAAAGGTAATAACTTAACCTTTGTATTCAATTTAGAATAATTTTAAATTAAAGATGTGCTGTAAGGTTTTGCTAAAACATGAAGTATGAAATCTTTTTATTTTTTTTGAAAGTTTATTTGAAATTAACAGACTTAGTTGTTGTAGAATCATAAAGTTAAATTCATCAAAACAATAAAATAAATCTAATCATGAAAAAAATCATATTTCTATTCGTAATACTTATAAGTGGTACAGTGGCTCAAGCCCAAAACCTTACAGATTTCTTTAATAAGTCAAACGCTTTTTTTAAGGCTAATGTCGCCAACGGAAGAGTGGCTTACGATAAAATTCATAGCAACCCACAAGCTTTAAAAGACGTTTTAAAAATAGCAGAAGGGATTTCTGTAGCGAAGAGCGATGCTAAAAATTACCAAGCCTTTTGGATTAACGCTTATAATCTTTCTGTGATTAAAGGACTTATAGATCATTATCCCACAAAATCGCCCTCAAGGCATGCAGGTTTTTTTGATAAAACGAAGCACAGTTTAGGCGGAAAACAAATTACCTTAAATGATATAGAACATAACTTGTTAAGAGGGCAGTTTAACGATGCTCGTTTCCATTTTGTATTAGTATGTGGCGCCTTAGGTTGTCCGCCTTTAATTAGTAAAGCATATTTGCCTAATAGCCTAGATGCTCAATTAGAGGCACAAACCAAAAAGGCGATTAATGGAAGTTTTATAAGAGTAAATACCCAAAAGAAACGTGTGCAAGTGTCTCAAATTATGGAGTGGTACAAAAGTGATTTCAAAACAAAAGGTAAAGACGAGATCGACTTTATAAACAAATATAGAACCCAAAAATTAGAAGGCAACTATAAATTAAGTTACTTCACATACAACTGGGATATTAATAAGCAATAGTGTATTAAAATTATTATATAATTCATCAAATAAAACACTGCTTCAACATAAAATCAGGCGGTGACATAACTTACCAAAATCAACATTTATGAAAAGAGTACTAGCAACTATAGCATTAGCAGCACTGGCATTTACAGGGCAAGCTCAAGAAGAAGATAATTCAGGATTGAGTAACGTACAAACGTTTACACCGTCGAAATTGTTAAGTAAAGGACAATGGGATATCAAATTTTTTAATAGTATTTATACGCAAACAGAGCGAACTGATGCGCGAAGTACTTCTGTAACAATAGACCGAGAAACCTTTTTTACAAATACAACAGAGATATTTACAGGTGTTAGTAAGAATTCAAGAATTAATGTTGGTGTTGTGTTTCAAGTAAGATCAAATACTTTGGGTGGTCAAGGTGCTTTAGATGTACTCTCTTTTGAAGATAACGAAAATGATAGACGTTCTGGTATATCTACAATAGCACCAGCTATTAGAGTACAACCTTTTAGAAGTTTATCGACGTTTTCTTTTACGTCGGCGTTTATTATTCCAGTATTTAAAGATCAGCCTGGAGGATTCTTAGATCAACGTAGCTTTGCATGGGA
>CAZLTR010000359.1:0-2427 GCA_964562415.1 uncultured Hyunsoonleella sp.
AAAGTCCAACCACGTTCTATAATTTTATCATGTACCATTTTAAAATGGCTAATTTCTTCCTTTACTAAGGCGGTCATTTCTTGTACGAGATCTGTATATTCTGGGAAGCTAACAATTAAAGAAATGGCTGTACTTGCGGCTTTTTGTTCGCAAAAGGCATGGTCGGTTAGTATTTCCTTAATATTTTTCTCTACAATATTTACCCAGCGCGGGTCGGTTGGTAATTTAAGTCCTAGCATAATAATTATAGGTTTGCCAATATTTTATTCTTAGCTATAGTTTGTATTTAGCCATTTTGCTTTACTATTTAATAAGCGCAGCTTGGTCTTAAAAAAAGCATAAGCAGAGCTTAAATGTCTAAATCGAAGGTTCTTCTTAGCGTTTCTATAGCTGCATTTTTATCTTTTAATTTTTCGTATTTATCTTTATCGGTATAAGCGTATTTTTTACTTACAGCTTCGTTAACCGTTATCGATAAGTTTATATCATAGTTTTTAAGCGACTTACGAAGGTATCCCATTAATTCATATTGTTGGCGTTCTAATTCTAGTTTATTGGTTTCGTTAGGAAATACAATATGAATTGTTGTGCCCTCTACCTTTGGGGTGTCTATAGCTAAAATAGATGCTAAATTATGTTTGCCTTTGTCTGTGGTAAGCTTGGTGAAGGCTTCCCAACAAGCTATTAAAGCTTCAGGAGTGAAAGGTTCTTTTGGTAACTCTTGTTCTTCTACTTCAACTTCTATCTGCTTAGTTTGATGCTCTTTCTTGGCACGAATACTGCTTAAGGATAGTCCAGATCTTCTTTTGTTGTTTTGGTCTAAGGAAATCTTAGGAACTGTTACTGGTTTTTGGGGGGGAGTCGTAGTTGTTGCTACAGGTGTTTGTGCGTTTGTAGCAGCTACTTGTGATGCCTCTGTGGCATTTGGTTTGGTAACAGGTATAGGGGTAATGCCTTTCTTTTTAAAATATGATGCCGGAATTATGTAGTGCTTATCATTTTTTTTTTCTCCATCAAAAGTGATAGAGGCAAGTTGCATAAGGCATAACTCAACGAGTAAGCGTTGATTTTTACTGGTTTTATATTTTAGATCACAATCGTTTGCCAGTGCAATCCCTTGTAATAAAAACGCTTGTGAGGCTTTTTGGGATTGTTCTAAATATTTTTGCTTTATTTGGTCGCCCACTTCTAGCAAGGCTATGGTGCTTTCTGTTTTACTTACCAGTAAATCTCTAAAATGTGATGCTAAGCCTGCAATGTAATGGTGACCATCGAAGCCTTTAGATAAGGTGGTATTAAACTGTATAAGTAGTTCTGGGATTTTATTTTCTAAAATAAAATCGGTACTGGTAAAATACGTTTCATAATCCAGTACATTTAAGTTTTCTGTTACAGCTTGGCGTGTTAGATTTTTACCAGAAAAGCTCACTACTCTGTCAAAAATAGACAAGGCATCTCTCATGGCACCATCTGCTTTTTGCGCAATAATGTGAAGCGCATCATCCTCGGCAGTAATGCCTTGTTCTTCTGCGATATATTTCAAATAGGATTTTGCATCTTTTACAGTAATGCGTTTAAAATCAAATATTTGACATCTAGACAAAATTGTAGGGATGATTTTATGCTTCTCGGTAGTCGCTAAAATAAAAATACAATGCTTAGGGGGTTCTTCTAAAGTTTTAAGAAAAGCATTGAAAGCTGCTTGAGATAGCATGTGTACCTCATCAATAATATATACTTTGTATTTGCCAACTTGCGGTGGAATCCTAACTTGATCGGTAAGACTTCGAATATCGTCTACAGAGTTGTTTGATGCGGCATCCAATTCAAAAATATTAAAGGCAAAGTCTTCATTAGTATCCGTGCCTTCACTATTAATCATTTTAGCTAAAATTCGAGCACAAGACGTTTTACCCACACCTCTGGGCCCAGTAAATAATAAGGCTTGCGCCAAATGGTTATTTTCAATAGCATTTAATAATGTATTCGTAATGGCCTGTTGCCCCACAACATCCTTAAAGGTCTGCGGGCGGTATTTTCTGGCCGATACTACAAAATGCTCCATCAATTATTTATTTACAATACAAATTTAAATATTAAGCTTAAAAAAATAAGTGTTAAGGGCACCGAAGTTTATAGGAGTTATTAACAACATTTGGTTTAAGGCTTAAGATGGGCTATAACTATTTTTAGCAATGGCAATATTCTAGTACGTTCTATTGTAGTAGTTCCTGTTTTTTTAGATGGGCTTGTTTGCGATTTTAGAGGTTTCCAGTTGATAAATTAACTTTAATCAGTTCACAGAAAAATATGTTTTTGAATCATCTAGCTTTTTAAACAAACTAGTTGTAGTTTTGCGCTGTAAATCGCCTTATCGCTATACGATTTAGTGTAGAGGAAAGTCCGAACACCATAGTGCAACATAGT
>CAZLTR010000360.1:0-2409 GCA_964562415.1 uncultured Hyunsoonleella sp.
TAACGCCTATGGCTGTTTATTAGAGGATCTATTGGAACAGTCTAATCTGTCTGAAACGCTTCAACGTAAATGGCAGGCACTCATTGCCAATTGTACCACCTCCACTGTTAAATTACGTCCTCGCTTTTCCAAAATATTAGAACTCCTAAACGCATTTTAAAAGCTTATGGCGTAGCGCTACAGCATTGGTTATCGTTTTAATATTGGTTTCCCAAAAGCATCATAGACCTTATTGCCAAAACTATAGGTTTTGGCAACACCAGAACCGTTAATACTGTAACCATTATTAGCCGCTTTTACAACCACGTTTCCTTTTTTATCAATTAAGTAGTAGTTGTCATTATCAGACACTAAAGCAATACCGTTTTCAAAAGATCTTGCTGAGACATATTTTAATGGCAAAACCATTTGATTTGTAGTGTCAATGTATCCATAAAGCCCTTTTTCATTCTTCACAACTGCTACACCTTCTTGAAACAATTTCACATCACTATACACTATGGGAACTATAATTTCTCCTGAAGGATTTATAAAACCATATTTATTTTCTTGTCTTGCTATTAACAAGCCTTCCGACATTCTGCCAATTTCGGTAACTCCTTCTATTTTTTTAACCTGACCTTTCGTGTTTATGGCGTAGTACTTATCTCCATCATTATCTAAAGCATGTGCATAGGTTTTATCAACACTCCATAGTCTTGAAAACATAACATCAGAACGTTGTTCTAAATTCATATCGAAAACCAAAAAGCCCTCGGCTTCTTTTCTCTGTATAAATATTAAGCCATTACTACTTTCAAAAATCTTTTCTGCTTTAATAGCATCTAATGTTTTAGTGCTCGTATTTAAGTAATAATAGGTTTCCTCCTCTAAAAATATCCGAGTTCCAATACGTTTTAAAGGCCGCTGTGCTGTTCTAAAGATTTCGTTTGCTTGTGCATCCATAAAAATAAGGTCTGTTTCGGTCTCCATAAGTAAAACAGTACTAAAAGGCTCGGTATTCGTCGCTGTAAACGGAACGGTTAGAACCTTTTCTTCTGTTGTAATATAGAGCTTTACGCTTTCTATAGCCCCTGCAAAATAATACTTCAAATGCTGAATATTATCGTTATCCTCAGTAAATTTTAAGGCCTCCATATTTTTTAAAAGATAGGATTTAAAAGCTTCTTTATCATCAAATGCCTTTCCTTTTAATTTCGCTAAAACATCTTCTAAAAATTTCAGAACAGTAGCCATATTACTGCCTATATCGTCACCAGGTGTAGGAGAAGAAGAACTGCTATTTTGAGATAATGGTTTCCCTTCATCATTAAACGCCCTTACGGTCAATGCATCTGCATAAGCATCACTCACCGTAAGGTATAAGTAGTTTTTTTCTAGGTTCTTAATTGCAATCTTACGCTTTTTATATTTTAATTTTTTAGTGGATTTAGATAGTGTTAGCGAATCGTATGCCTTCACGTAACTTATAGTATAATCGATTGCAATACTATCCATGACTTTAGCAGCCCCCCAGTCTTCTTCCCAAAAAAAACTAACGTCGTAAGTCGCTATACTGTCTCTTGCTACAGAACCATCTTTATAATATATGGTTTTAGGGACAAACTGTGCTTCCATCCCTTCACCTAAGGTCACTTTATGCCAATAATCATCATCTATTTTGTGAAATTTCACAAAAGATTTATGATTTTTAAATAATTGAGAATACCCCATGTTGCTAAACTGTTGCATCGCTTTTGCTAACGCTGAAGTATCTATTTTAAAAGCCGTACCTAGTCGCTCTTCTGCTTTAGTATAAGTTTTCGGTGTATCTCTCTCAGATCCCCCTTGAACAAAAGCCATAAACGCTTGTACGCCTTCAATGCTTTTCTCTAATTCGGCTTCAATATCTTCAAATGTTTTACCATCTATCTCTTCAATAAATTTAGCCATCTTCGCTGTCATTTCTTGCGCTTCAAGTACGCAGTGAAGACAGAAACTAAAGAGTAACGTTATTAGAATTTTATTTGGCATTGATTTGACGTTTTAAAAGATTATTATAGAACTCATCTTGAGGTTTTCTATTTCCTAAAAAATGGCTGAAATTCACCCCTATTTCGTTACTTTTTTGTCCGTAGCGCTGCTATGAGCTTCAAAAAGTGTCTCATCTGGTTAAATTTCAACTCATTTTCGGTTAAAAACAAAACGTCAAGATGAGTTTATAAACATAAAAGTAGTATAAAAATGTACAGTTCATACATTTGTATACTACTTTATAAAATGTGATTTAAAAATCGGGTTTAAAGTGTCTCAAAAAGCCCTCCTAATACACCTTTTCTTTAGCGCATTTGCTTTATCAGTCTACCCAACTGGGTTTTATTTATAACTACTGGCCAATTCTTTTTTAGCTTTTAGTGCTATTCTCATTTT
>CAZLTR010000361.1:0-2346 GCA_964562415.1 uncultured Hyunsoonleella sp.
CATCTGGTTAAATTTCAACTCATTTTCGGTTAAAAACAAAACGTCAAGATGAGTCCTTATCGTAATAGTGCCCCTTCAAATAAAATGTAAAAAATAAGTGTACAATAATTTAAAATTGCTCTCATGGGAGTTACAATTAGTACAGGATAAATATTTTAAAGGGACTTATTCTGTAAAACACATCACTTTAGATAAAACACAAACCCTTCCAAAAACAGTCTAATACCAGAAAACATGACAATTCAAAATCTTTTAGATAGCACTTCGCATAGACCTTGGCCACTTCCTTCTAAAAGCTGGAAGTTTTATCAAGAATGGAACAATGCTATATTTCTACATTACCAAGTTAATTTAAGCGCATTAGAAAAGTTTGTCCCCAAAGCATTAGAAATAGATCGTTTTGATGGCACAGCTTGGGTTTCTGTAGTGGCCTTTACAATGGAAAAAATAAGACCAAAATACGTGCCTCATTTTCCACCAATTTCAAATTTTGACGAAATTAATATTAGAACTTATGTAAAATCGAATGGTAAAGCAGGGGTCTATTTTTTAAATATTGAAGGCGGTAAACGTTTATCTTGTAAAATCGCTAAAGGAATTTCAGAACTGCCCTATAGGTTGTCTAAAATTAAGCGAACAGTAAACTCATACCAGTCTACAAATCCTGAATTTAAAGACCAGCTTGACATTGAATTTAGCGTAGGGAATACCTTGAAGGAAAAAACAAAATTAGAACACTGGTTAACAGAAAGATATGCGCTTTTTCAAGATGCTGGTACATCTATTAACGCATTTGAAATTCATCATTTAGAATGGCCTATTCAAGATATAAGTTTACAAAAATTAAACTTGAATTACGAGAGATTTAAAAACTTAATACATGGGCACCCCGATAAAATACAGTATTCCAAAGGCGTAAAAGTATTGGCTTGGGGAAAAAACAAACGACACTTTTAAAGGCTATCATACTAGAAGTTATACTGTAAAATATATAGAAAGCGGTCTAAGTATAATACTTAAACCGCTTTTCTGCATCATTAAAATAGCAATGCGTAATATTAAAAATTATGTATCATTAGTTATTTTTGTAAACTACTCCCATACTTCTCCAGTATATGTTAGCGCGTCCACCTTTACATCGGTAAGCGCCAAAACGTAATTTGGCTTCCGTACCTTTTCTTGCATCTGGAACAGGGAAACTTTTAAACGTTCCATTTATGGTACAATTCACATAGTGTCTAAATGACCCATTAGGACCGCGATTATCAAAACCTGTTCTTACTTTAACTCCAAAATCTTTATCGGATTGTACACGTGTAATATACACTAATCGTCTTCCATTATTTCCAGAGCCACCTCTATATTTAATCTCCTCACGGTAAATTTCAAAATACCGTGTACTGCCTACAGTTTTTGGTTTTGCAATAAATAGTGCTACTGCAGGATCTGGAGAGCCACCACCTCCGGTATGTCTTCCTTTGGCTTGAATAAAGTAAGTTCCATTTGTATTACTCATACTTCCATTAGTATCTTGAGAATCTCCACTTCCAACCGCTGTAATTCTACAGGTACCACTTATTTCTACAAAATTACCACTTCTAGCGTTGCCCACGGTTCGTCCTTGACGCTCTATTCTTGTTTGAAGGCGATCACTACTGTCATTAGCTTCAAGTCTATAAAGACCATAGGTATTACCATCTTTTTTCACTTGAGTATAATTATACTTACAAGACCTGTCATCGATATTTTTACTAACCCGCTGGTTTACATCTCTAGTTTTTGTCCAAGTATACCTTCTGGTACTACACGCATTGGTTAAATTATCCACTATAGGCGCCTCTTCAATAGTGAGCAAATCTTCTTCTACAAAACCTTCTTCGTCCTTAGAACAAGAGGTTACACTTGCAAATAACGCCAGAATGAGTAGCGCTTTAACATTAAATGCATTTAATTGGTTTTTCATTTTATTTAGTTTAATTGGTTAATTGGTTGGTCAGTTGGTCAGTTGGTCAGTTGGTCAGTTGGTCAGTTGGTCAGTTGGTCAGTTGGTCAGTTAACAAAATATTAACACTTTACAAACCTAAAATTAATTTAACATAAAACTGTCCTGAACAGTGCTGATTTGTAGCCATAACCAACTGTAAAACAGCTAATAAAAATTAGACGTATTCTAAAATAGATTAACATTAAGCCTTTAAGAGTATAGCTTTTGTTAGATCCACTGTTTAATAATTCACATTAAAATGGATTAAGTCTACAACTAATTAAAACAGGACATTTTGAGTACTTTATTTAAACCCGAATTATGAGATAGAACATTGTCGTGAAGCTTTGAGATACCATAAA
>CAZLTR010000362.1:0-2289 GCA_964562415.1 uncultured Hyunsoonleella sp.
TTCGGGTTAAATTTCAACTCATTTTCGGTTAAAAACAAAACGTCAAGATGAGTTCAAAGGATTGAAACTGTATTCTCTTTAAAAGTCTTCCTCAAGACCAATACGCATTTTTTTAATGATCTCTTCAAAATACAATACAGAAAGCATTATTTTATCGGTATCTGCATAAGCGATAAATTGAGTCATTGTTTCCTTTGCATATTTAAAAGCTGCCACATTAACTTCGTGTTGCTTTTCTAATATCTTAATATTATCAGAATCTTCTCTTATGCCTAAATCTCCTAAAGTCGTTCCTGGTTCATTTGTTAAAGACATATATGGTAAAACTGTAGTGATTTCGTAAACACGGCTAATGTATAATTCCAATAATTGCCCTTTCTTTAACTGTGCTAAATCTTCAATAGTGTGAAATTTTAGAGTGCTCTTTTCTTTTTCAAATAATACGTTAGAGTCTTGTGCAAAACTAATGCTCGTAAATAAAGCTATCGATAGTATTAAAATTATATGTTTCATCGTTTTTGTTTTTTGGTTAATTGCTTTAAAATTTTATATGTGATTTTTATTGTGCTAATGCGTAACTGTTGTTCGTCTCCTTAAGGATAAATTTTGGTGATTTAACATCTAATGGTTTTACGAATAAATCGTTTACACTTGTAAAACTTGCTGTAAATCTGTTTGCTTTTAACAGGTTGTCTAAATTCTCTTTATTAGAGTCTGTATATTTTACAACGATATTAGTATCGTGTACGTTACATAAGCTAGATTCCATTTTAAAATACTTGAATACCTCTTGAAATTCTTTATACGATTTATCAAACCGTACGACGTTAGAAAAACCTGAAATTTTAGACCTTGTAAACTCTAACTTTGCATGGTTCTTTGTTGAGATTGCCGCTGCTGTATGCTGGTAATTATTTTCATCTGAAAGGTTGATTAACGTTGCATTACTAATTTTAACAACAGATAAATCATCGTAAGAAGTCATCCCTTTTTTATGGTTGTAGCCATCGATTTCTATAGCATGAGAGCCACTAGGATGTGATATGAATGGATGTCTTACAGCCATAATCGTATTTAAATTGCCATTGTAGCCCAATTCAAAATTAAAATCATCGTTTTTAGACTTATAAGAAATTAGGTTTTCGCTTTTAGAAGCACCTCCAAAATATTTAAAAGCATCGTCTGCAGCATAGCTCACCATTATATTATTAACTTGAGACTTTAAACCTAAAGCATATAATGACAAGCCTGCAATGCGCTGTTTAGCATTTAACTTTTTACCTGCAAATTCAATACGAACATAGGCTAATTTTGTAGTTTCTTCATCATGAGATGTACCACCATATAATGAAAATCTATTTTCATAACCGCCTTCTATAAAACCTACTTGAGCAGGCAAGTTTACTTTTCCCGATCCCAATATAGAAATACCGCCCCAATCTCCCGCTCTTCTCGCTTTAACAGGCTTATTAGAGGTAAATACAATAGGCTGCCCTTTAGTGCCCTCGGCTATTAGTTTAGCGCCCTTAGTAACCACCAAACTTGTAGCGCCTTCTGCTTGACAACGAATTAAAGTGCCTGGTTCTATAGTTAACGTTGCATTATTAGTAACATAAACAATTCCAGACATTAAATACACAGTATCTCTATTTAAAGTAAGATCTGTATCTATAATATTTGGTATAGAGGCATCTGGACTATTATAAGAAGTGGTCTTAGGGTCAAAATTGGTCCAGTTTTTAGTCCAATTCATTTCCGTATTTATTGCGATATCTGTTTGAGAAAACATAACACTAAATGTTAGTAATGCCAATAATAAGGTTGCCTTTTTCATAGTCTTGGAGTTTTGAGGGTTAAATAAAACTTTCTCCTATTGTAGACGAACCATTCTCCTGCTCCTAACAGGCAAAAAGCGTAAAAAAGGCTAATAAAGCTTAAAACAGAATAAAAATATTTAGGCCTGTAAAGCACTATGAATAGAGCCATTAAGTGCGGCAACACTACTAGAATTAAGGCTTTACCCACTTAAAGCCTAGGCTTGATTTAAAATAAAAAAAGCCTGTGTTTTTTTTCTAAAATTTTGTTAATTTTTAACGGTTTTATAAAAATTTTGTGGTAAAAAATCGTTTTTATAGCTTATCTAAAACAGCTATTTTTAGTTAAATTTATAACGCTAAATACTTATTTCACAAAAAAGAACCCAAAAGTAGGGCTCCTAGACGGTGTAAAATTGTGCGATTTTATTAGAGTTGTGCTCTTAATTCTTAGCGATCCCATTAGTCCTCTTTT
>CAZLTR010000363.1:0-2266 GCA_964562415.1 uncultured Hyunsoonleella sp.
GTGATAGGTAGATTCACTAATGAAAATATCATGCCGATTTAAATCAGCTAAGGCACCAGCGGTTTTGTCACAAATAGCTAAAGGTTGGTTTTTTAGTAAAACGTGCCCTTTTTTATCATCAAAATAATCATCTTCGCCATAATAAATCGCTGCTTTTCCTGTAAAAATACATGGGCCATCTTCAGGCATAGGGTCCTTTATAGCTGCTACTTCAATAGACTCTATGTAAATTAACTCATCGGTAGGATAGTGTTTAGGGTCTAAAATGCGATATGGCTTTCTTGCTCTTATTTCTATGGTACCAAAACCAGCATCAGTTAATGCTTTTACATAATCAGCTATAGGCAAACTACCACTTAGACATAAAGCTCTTAAACGTTCATCATTTCGTAAAGTATCATTCATAGGTTGCTCGCAAGTAGGATCACTCATAACTAACCGTCCGTGAGGTTTTAATACACGATACATTTCGGCAATAGCTTTCTTTAAATCATCAGCTTTAAATATGTTGAATAAACAATTTTGTGCTGCTACATCTATACTATTATCTTCAACAGGTAAGTTTAAAGCGTCTCCTTTTTTAAGCTCAACAAATTCGCTTTTAAACCAATCGTTTTGTGCTTCTGCTTCTTTAAAGTTTTTTCTTGATGCTTCTAACATTTCATCAACTACATCTACACCTACTATACCTCCTTTTTGTCTATTAAAATAGGAAAATTGTAATAATTCCATACCTCCTCCAACACCTACATAAAGCATCTTAGGATTGTTGGTTAAATCCCTTGCATGTACAGTCGAACCACAACCATAATTCATTTCTTGCATAATCTTTGGGATTTTTAATCCAGGTAGTTCCCAAATGGGGTTTGTTGTACAGCATAAGCCTACATCTGGTGTTAAGGCTGCTTCTTTATATACATCGTGGGTGGTGTCTAAATAAGTACTCATAGTCTTTGTATTCAATCTACAATTAATAATGAACAGTTATGCGGTATAACTGCAAATGGTTTGTAGTGTGTTTTAAATTGATTTAATTAATTCTTTAAATAGGGTTACCATATGGGGCTCAGCCTTTCCTGCCATAGCAATAATTTCTGCAATGTCTACAGGTTCTAAATGATCTGGGTCGCATTCATCGGTTAAAACTGACACCGCTGCTACTTTTAAATTTAAATGGTTGGCCACAATAATTTCAGGAACAGTACTCATACCTACGGCATCTGCGCCCATAAGTTTTAGCATGCGGTACTCTGCTCTGCTTACAAGATGCGGCCCAACAACACTAAAATAAACTCATTCATGCAGCGTGATGTTGTGTGCCTAGGCGCTATTTTTAAAGGCGGCGTTTAAAGTCGCATCATAAGGAGCGCTCATGTCTGTGAAACGTTCGCCTAAGGCTTCTACGCCTTTAAAAGCAAGAGGGGAGCCACCTTGAAGATTAATATGGTCTTCAATAAGCATGAGTTCGCCTTTTTTGAAGTTTAAATTAATGGCGCCTGCTGCGTTAGAAACCAATAAGGTTGTAATGCCCAATTTTTCCATAATACGAACAGGGTAGGTAACATCTTGTAAGCTGTAGCCTTCATACAAATGAAACCGTCCTTGCATTACAATGACTTTCTT
The DNA here is from genome assembly GCA_964562415.1 of uncultured Hyunsoonleella sp. Taxonomy (GTDB): domain Bacteria; phylum Bacteroidota; class Bacteroidia; order Flavobacteriales; family Flavobacteriaceae; genus Jejuia. The sequence continues at coordinate 1,624 of CAZLTR010000363.1, forward strand.
GCCCGCTAATTTTCCAAAAATAAGTTTGCCTTTATGAAACTCTACAGTCGCGGTAGGGAAATTAGGAATGTGGTTATAGCTAACTTCTTTTATAATTTCAACATCGTTAATAAGTTGTCCAAGCCCAGTACCCAAAATGATACCTACTTCTGGATTTTCAAAACCTTTATCTTTAAGGTAGTCTACGGTTTCATTTATAAATTTAATCATGAAGTTGTTTTATTTTTTCTTGTAATTCTATGTTGTTTTTATAAAAGCTAGAAGCTGTTAAATCTTCAAACGTATCAATGTCGTTTAGAGTGTCTAAAAGTTCAAAAGGCACCTCTAGTGTTTTTAATTCATCTAAGGTAACCTCTAGTAAATGCGATGCACTCCAAGGTTTATCATTAAATACACTGTTTTGAGGTTTAGAAAGGCCTATAAGGTAATACCCACCATCTACAGCAGGACCAAACACAACAGGACTATGTTGTAGGGCTTCTAAGCCTGCATTAATATGTGCGGACGTAATATCGGGCAAGTCAGAACCAATTAGCACAATACGTTCATAACCGTCATTAAAACCCTCTTGGAAAGCGTTTTTCATACGTGCCCCTAGATCTTCACCTTCTTGTGCGTACTTAGAAAACCCCATCCATTGGTC
>CAZLTR010000364.1:0-2265 GCA_964562415.1 uncultured Hyunsoonleella sp.
CAATTAAAAGAAAAAGAAGGTCGCGAAAATCCTGACTATGTAGTTGCGTGTGTCGGTGGCGGAAGCAATGCCGCAGGAACATACTATCATTTTTTAGAAGATGAAAGCGTTGGTATTATTGCTGTAGAAGCTGCTGGCTTAGGCATCGATTCTGGCGAAAGTGCTGCGACATCTGTCCTAGGAAAAGAAGGGATTATCCATGGCTGTAAAACCTTATTAATGCAAACCAAAGACGGCCAAATTACAGAGCCTTATTCTATATCGGCTGGTCTAGATTACCCTGGTGTTGGCCCAATGCACGCCCATTTATCTAAAACAGGTCGTGCAGAATTTTTATCTATTACAGATAGCGATGCCATGGAAGCAGGCTTAGAACTCTCTAAATTAGAAGGTATTATTCCTGCTATAGAAACTTCACATGCGTTTGCCATTTTTAAACACAAAACATTTCGACCCGACGATGTCGTTGTAATGAGTTTATCTGGCCGTGGTGATAAAGATTTACAAAACTATATCGATTATTTTAAATTTTAAAACAAGGGCGTTCCCCCTTGGGTCGGGCTTTCGCGAGTCGCGCTCTGCGAGGCGCTTCAACAAACGCTCAATCCCTAACGCAGTGGGGCGACTGTTAGAACATAAAAGACATGAACCGAATTCATAACAAATTACAAGAAGACAAAAAACTACTGTCTATATACTTTACAGCGGGTTATCCTCATATTGATGACACGGTTACAGTTATTGAAAATCTTGAAAAAAGTGGTGTAGACATGATTGAAATAGGGCTCCCTTTTAGTGATCCCTTAGCAGATGGCCCTACCATACAAGACAGCTCTACAGCTGCCCTTAAAAATGGCATGACTACCGAAGTGCTTTTTAAGCAATTAAAAGACATTCGCAAATCGGTGCGTATCCCCTTAATTATTATGGGCTATTTCAACCCTATGTTACAATATGGAATTGAAGCTTTCTGTAAAAAATGCAACGAAATTGGCATCGATGGACTTATCATTCCAGACCTGCCTGTAGATGTCTATCATGAAGAATACCAAGCTATTTTTGAAAAACACGGACTTATTAATGTGTTTTTAATTACACCTCAAACTTCGGAGAAGCGCATCACATTTATAGATACGGTCTCTAATGGTTTTATCTATATGGTAAGTAGTGCGAGTACCACAGGTGCTAAATCGGGCTTTGGCGAGGTGCAAACGTCTTATTTCGAACGCATTGCCAGCATGAAACTTAAAAACCCTCAAATTATAGGCTTTGGCATTAGTAATAATGCCACTTTTACAGAAGCTACAAAACATGCCAAAGGCGCGATAATTGGTAGCGCATTTGTAAAACATATTACAACACATGGTGTTGCCGCTATAGACAGCTTTGTAAAGGGCATACTTAAAGGCTAATTACAACCATAAAAAAACCACCGCTACTACGGTGGTTTTTTTATAGCTTATCGTTTCTACTATAGGGCTATGCCATTTTAAAATTAATTAAGCTCGGTAGCATACTTTATCTCATCTACATTTTCTGCGCCAAATGTAGAGACAATCTTATGTGCTGCATCTAAATAAACACAGGTAGGTGTCCCATCAATTTTATAAGCATCAAAAATAGCCTGTGTAGCATCTAAAACCGTAAAATCAAACCCCGTAGAATCTAAAAACTTCCTGTTATATTCTTGATCGGAATACCCCTTTAAAACCACTACAGGCACCTCTGGATAAGCCTTGGCAAAACTATCTAACACAGGGTAAAACTCATCACAGTAATGACAGCCTTTGTTAGAGAATACAAGGAGTGTATGCTCTGCATCAGTAGAATTTTGCTGTACATATTCGCCATCTGCATTAGGAAAAGAAAAATCAGGCGCTGCAATACCTGGTTTTAAATATGTGTGCCCCTTAGAAGGTACTTCTAACATCTTTTTTAAAATCTTATTCACTTTAATATGCTCTTTTTGAAGTACAACAACCGCCCTGTGGTATGCTCTATTTTCAACATAGGCAAAAATTGCTATTCCCAAGGCCACTACACTTAATAAAATAGTGCTTTTTTTCATAATAATGTCTTTTAGTTTAGTTGCTGCATATTACTAAATAAAAATAACTTCAACAAAACAACAAAAGAAATTAACTACTAACACCACTTATTATTCTTACTAAAAACGAAACTCCTTTTTTTAGATTGAACCCGAATTATGAGATAGAACATTGTCGTGAAGCTTTGAGATACCATAAATACTGACTTTTTCTTGAT
>CAZLTR010000365.1:0-2247 GCA_964562415.1 uncultured Hyunsoonleella sp.
CTATAGGCATTACCTTCACAAAGTTACCCAATGTGTTTTCCCAATCTTCTAGTAATGTCTTAGCAATAGCACTGTCTGTATAAAGTGCGTGCTTTTCTATTGAACCTTTCAATTCGCTAGCATCTTCGCTTGTGATTTCTTCAAATTCAATAGTTTCTGTGTTGCATAAACCGTTTGTAAACTTATTTTCTGGATCGTACACATAAGCAATACCACCACTCATTCCAGCGGCAAAATTACGTCCTGTACTCCCCAATACGATAACGCGTCCTCCTGTCATATACTCACAACAGTGATCTCCAACACCTTCTACAACAGTTGTGGCTCCAGAATTACGAACAGCAAAACGTTCACCTGCAATACCGTTTATATAAGCTTCTCCTTTTACAGCTCCGAATAAACAAACATTACCAACAATGATGTTTTCATTAGCTGCAAAGTCTGCATTTGTAGGCTTTTTAATGATCAATTTAGCGCCAGATAAGCCTTTACCTAAATAATCATTTGTATTTCCTTCTAAACTAAATGTTAATCCATGTGCTCCAAAAGCGCCAAAACTTTGCCCTGCAGATCCAGTGAAATTTAAATTTAAAGTATCTTCAGGTAAGCCTAAGTGTCCATAAATTTTAGAGATTTCATTACTTACAATAGCACCAACAGTTCTATCTATATTACTTATTGGGTATTCTAAAGTTGTTTTCTCTTTTCTATACAATGCACGGTGTGCATCTTTTAGTATTGTAAAATCAAGTACTTTTTCTAAGTTGTGATCTTGCTTTTCAGAATTTCTTACTGGTAAATTGCTGTAAGCAGACGGTCTGTGCAAGATACTCGATAAATCTAAGCCTTTAGCCTTATAATGTGTAATAGCTTTATTGGCGTTAATTTTATGCGTTTGCCCTACCATCTCTGCTAGTGTTCTAAACCCTAATTGCGCCATAATAGCTCTTAACTCTTCAGCAATGTAGTAGAAGAAATTAATAACGTGTTCTGGTGTGCCTTTAAAGTTTTTACGTAACTCTTTATCTTGAGTGGCGATACCTACTGGACATGTATTTAAATGACACTTACGCATCATAATACAACCCGAAGCTACAAGAGGTGCTGTTGCAAATCCAAATTCTTCGGCACCTAATAACGCAGCGATAGCGACATCACGTCCTGTTTTTAATTGGCCATCACACTCTACAACAATTCGACTTCTTAAATTATTTAGCACTAAAGTTTGTTGTGCTTCCGATAACCCCAATTCCCATGGTAAACCTGCATGTTTTAGTGACGTTAGTGGCGATGCTCCTGTACCACCATCATAACCAGATATAAGTACAACATCTGCTTTTGCTTTAGCCACACCAGCAGCGATGGTTCCTACACCAACCTCAGATACTAATTTTACATTAATTCTAGCGTCACGATTGGCATTCTTTAAATCGTAGATAAGCTGTGCTAAATCTTCAATGGAGTATATATCATGGTGTGGTGGTGGCGAAATTAACCCTACAAACGGCGTAGAGTTACGTGCATTGGCAATCCACGGTAACACTTTCTCACCTGGTAATTGACCGCCTTCTCCTGGCTTGGCACCTTGCGCCATTTTAATTTGTATCTCTCTGGCGTTTGTTAAGTAGTGAGATGTCACACCAAAACGTCCAGAAGCCACCTGCTTAATTGCAGAGTTACGGCTGTCTCCGTTTACATCTGGTTGGAAACGATTTCTATCTTCTCCACCTTCACCAGAATTAGATTTCCCTCCAATTCGGTTCATAGCAATGGCTAAATTTTCGTGTGCTTCTCTAGAGATAGATCCATAAGACATAGCGCCTGTTTTAAAGCGCTTCACGATTTCGGTCCATGGCTCTACTTCATCTAAAGGAATAGGATCTAAATTATCGAACTCAAATAAACCACGAATGGTCATTAAATTCTGTGACTGTTCGTTTATAGCTTTAGCGTATACATCGTAACTTTTTTGATCACTAAGCCTTACCGCTTGCTGTAATTTAGATACTGTGGTTGGATTAAACATATGGCGTTCACCATTACGTCTCCAACGGTAATCACCACCAATATTTAAACCTAATTTTTTATCGATGGCTTTATCAGGATAAGCTAATTTATAACGCTCACTAATCTCTTTTTCTATTTCGTAAAGCCCAATACCTTCAATTCGAGATGCTGTGTACGGGAAGTACTTTTCAACAAATTCTGAATTGAAACCAACAATTTCAAAAATTTGAGATCCTCTGT
>CAZLTR010000366.1:0-2243 GCA_964562415.1 uncultured Hyunsoonleella sp.
AAAATTAGACTAAATCCCGAATGAAAATCATTCGTAACATACTAAATTCCCGTTCCAAGAGAAGCGGGAATTTTTTTGTGGAATTATCTCAAATTTTGGGTTACAAACCCAAACGAATGCAAGTCTACCAAAAAGCATTTACGCACCGTTCAATGAATCTAAAAGACGATGCTGGTAATGCCATAAATTATGAGCGCTTAGAGTTTCTTGGAGATGCTATGTTAAGTGCTGTAATTGCGTCTCATTTGTTTCAAGAAGTGCCTAGTGGAGACGAGGGTTACCTCACTAAAATGCGCTCTAAAGTGGTGAGCAGAGAACATTTAAATGAGCTGGGTAAAGGACTTAAGCTTATTAATTTAGTGGAGAGTAAGATTCCCTCAGGACAATTTGGCGATAATATTCATGGCAATCTTTTTGAAGCGTTAATAGGTGCTATTTTTTTAGATAAAGGTTATAAATATTGCGAAAAGTTTATTTACAAACGTGTTATTATTCCTTATGTAGATATTACCCAATTGGAGGGTAAGGTGATTAGTTATAAGAGCTTACTTATCGAATGGTGCCAAAAAGAAAAGAAGATTTTTAATTATAATGTCTATGAAGATACAGGAAACGACGACTTAAGGCACTTTTCTGTAAAGCTTTCTATAGACCATAAAGTTGTTGCGAAAGCAAGAGCAACTTCTAAGAAAAAGGCAGAAGAAAAGGCGTCTAAGCGTGCTTTTTTTGCCTTTCAAAATAAAATTTCTAAAATGAAAGATTAGCTGTTAAAACAAACTACAACGTTTTAGTAAGTAATCTTAGTAAGAAATTAAATTTCATTTATTTCTAACTTTTTTTAGCACTATATTTACAACTTATAAGGTCGCGCTATGACAGTACACAAACTTGTTCTTGATGATATTTATGAGGATGTGTCTAGTACTTTAATTGCTATTCATAGTAGTATTGAAGATTACAGAGTAGCTTTTCTTTTAAACAAGTATTTAGAGATTTCATTAGCGCGTAAAGCAAAGGATTTATACTTTAATAATGGAAATACGAAATACTCTGTTTTCGAATTTGAAGACCCAAAACATCTTGTCATGTGGAATCTGGTCTCTAATGTCTGTACAGTAGAAACAGAATCTAAGATAGATCCTCAGTCCTTATTTAGTATGAGACATAAAATAATTAGGAACCATCATTTAGTTCCTGAATATAAAAAAGTGAACTACTTTTTAAAGATTGAAAGTGAATTTAATAATAGTAAAGGCAGTTATATTATAAACAATATCCTTAAGATACAACAAATAGCAATGGCATACCAGGTAGATATAAGCACATTGAAATCTAAGGAGCATTTAATTTTTAACTAATGGAATCAAGAAAAAAAACTAAAATTGTAGCTACGTTGGGTCCTGCAACAAGCACGAAAGAAGTATTAAAAGGTATGTTAGAGGAAGGGGCTAACGTATTTAGAATTAATTTTTCGCATGCAGATTACGACGATGTTAAGGAACGTATACAAATGATACGTGAATTGAATGAAGAATATGGATATAATGCTGCAATTCTAGGAGATTTACAAGGCCCAAAATTACGCGTTGGTGTGATGAAAGAAGAGGTTGTTGTAAACCCTGGTGATGAAATTATTTTTGCCACAGGCGAACGTTTCGAAGGCACCAAAGAACGTGTGTACATGACTTACGAACGTTTTCCTCAAGATGCCAAACCAGGCGAGCGCATTTTGTTAGATGATGGAAAATTAATTTTCGAAGTGGTGTCTACCGATAAGAAAGCAGAAGTTAAAGCAAAAGTGATTCAAGGTGGGCCGTTAAAATCTAAAAAAGGGGTTAACCTTCCTAATACAGATATTTCGCAACCCGCATTAACAGAAAAAGATATTGAGGATGCTATTTTTGCGATCAGTCAGAATGTAGATTGGATCGCCCTTTCTTTTGTGCGTCATGCAGAAGATTTAATGCAGTTACGCGATTTAATTAAGGAACATAGTGACCATAAAATTCCAATAGTTGCCAAAATCGAAAAGCCTGAAGCTGTAGAAAATATCGATAAAATTGTGACACAGTGTGATGGGTTAATGGTTGCCAGAGGTGATCTAGGGGTTGAAGTTCCTGCAGAGGAGGTACCACTTATTCAAAAGCAACTGGTGTTAAGAGCTAAAAAAGCAAGAATACCAGTAATTATAGCCACGCAAATGATGGAGACAATGATCTCTAGTTTAACGCCAACACGTGCAG
>CAZLTR010000367.1:0-2236 GCA_964562415.1 uncultured Hyunsoonleella sp.
TAAAGTTAGATACTGCTGCTTTGGCACCACTGTATGCTGGTATTTTAGTTAATGGTGTAAATGCATTCATTGAAGATACATTTAAAATACTACACCCTTCTCTACCTACCATATCTTCTGCAAAAACTTGAGTAGGTAACAATGTTCCAATAAAATTTAAGTTGAATACAAACTGAATCCCTTTAGGATCTAAGTCGAAAAATGTTTTAAAACCTTCGGTCTTATCTAAAAGGTCTTTGGCTTCTAAAAAAGGATTACTTGTTGTTCCTAGTGGATGGTTTCCACCAGCACCATTAAGTAAAATGTCACACTTACCAAAAGCAGCATTAACTTCTTTTTTTGCTGCAACTAAAGCTTCTTTTTCTAAAACATTTGCTTCTACTCCTATAGCAGTTCCACCTGCTTTATTTATAACTTCAGCTGCTGCTACGGCAGCTTCTTTATTTAAATCTAATAAAGCTATTCTGTGTCCTTCTTTTGCTAAAGCTTCTGCTAGCGTGCTACATAATACACCTCCGGCACCTGTAACTACAATTGTTTTACTCATCAACTTGATTATTTAGTTTTTATTATCTTCTTCTTTAATTGCAATACATCTGTTATACGCCTTCCTGTACTGTTCCGCTTTGTATTGCTAACTTCTCATCTAGATAGAGACCATTAAATTTTACTTTATCTTAAAAAGTAAAACAAATACATTATCATGTGATCAACTACTTATTTTACCAAAAATGTACTAAACTAGACCTGTTTTGTATCATCTTAGGCGTCTTCTAAGGGTTGCCTTACAGACACTAAAATAGTGATCGCTTGTAAACAGTAGCTCAACAGTATATTACGACATATTGCACTGTAAACAAATATAACGTAGTCGCGTTTTTGAGCTGTCCTGCTCTATCCTGATTTTCAACAAAAGTAAACTTTTAAACATAAAGAAATAAAACTATTATACAATAATTTACACGAAGTTATCTACATATTCTAAAGCACTTATGTCGTATGTTACCTCACAATGTAATCTAAAAGAACACATTATAAATCACATTTATAACTATTAGGTTCTCCTAAAAAAACACTTGATTTACAACGAATCTCTTAAAATTAATTTTGTTGATAAATGCTTACGTACAGGCTCTTTTGAAGTTACAAATTCTGCAGCTTTAGCACCAAACTCTGTAAAGTCTACGGAGACCACAGAAATACCTTTATAAGTAAATTCTTTTAGAGGCGTATCGTTATAAGACAGCACCCCTATGTCTTTACCTAACTCATACCTTTTGGCTCTGCATTTGCTTAATAACTTATACAACATACGGTCGTTTACTGTAATGTAAGCCGTACCCTTATCTAACATAAATTCTTCCGAAGCTTCAAATACTTTATGCTCCAAACCATGAGACTCACAAAATTCTTTAAAATAAGCGACACTCTCATAAGGATGATGCGAAAAGGGAGGATAAATAAATGCTAAAGATTTATACTTTTTAAAACGGTACAATGCTTCTTCCAAACAATTTCCAAAAGCTTGTCCAAAATCTTGAAATACAAAATTCTCTACATCATTTAAATTAGCTTTCCAATCGATAAGTAAGAGTCGTTTTTTATCAATTTTTGACAGCGCGCACTTCACTTCTGGATGGTCGAACCCCATAACCACATACTTATAATACTTTCCATTATCGACATTTAACATCGACTTAAAGTTCTTGACGTTATGGTGATGAAACTGCAAATCTACTGTAACATTATCTGGCAAACAGTTCACAAAAGAGTGGTAAAACACCTCTTTATACGCTTTAAAAGTACTTATTAATAATAAAACCCGCTTTTGGCTTTCGGAAATATAATAGCCCTTATTGGGAGTAGACTTAATTAACCCCTCTTCTTTTAATAAGCTGTAGGCTTTATAAACAGTATCTCTTGAGATTTTATAATCCTTACTAAATTCATTAATCGAAGGAATACTGTCTCCTGTTTTATGAGCATTAATTTCTATAGACTCCTTAAATGCATTTACTATTTTCTTATATTTAGGTATACTGTTACTATCTATATCGGTTAGTCTAATTCTTGTGTCAATCATAAATCAAAAAAAATAATTCACCCAAACACCACCCTCATTTACAACGTATTGAAGTTTATTTGCATAACAAAAATAGTGCTATACTTTTAGTATCGGTTTGGTTAGCTAGTTCTCTCAAATTAAAATTAATCTTTTTAAAAATCTGTCCTGTAC
>CAZLTR010000368.1:0-2190 GCA_964562415.1 uncultured Hyunsoonleella sp.
GACCCTAAAACTGGATACATTTCTCGTGGTTATAAAGAAGACGGTTATTTTCCTGAAGCTATGGTTAACTTCTTGGCATTTTTAGGTTGGAATCCAGGAACAGAACAAGAGCTATTTACTATGGAAGGTTTAATAGAAGCTTTCGATTTAGATAAAGTAAACAAATCTGGAGCACGTTTCGATCCAGATAAAACAAAATGGTTTAACCACCATTATATGCAAGACCAAGACAGCACTATTTTGGCAGAAGCTTTTAAAGCCCAACCCCCTGAGTTGTCTGAAATAGATAGCAATTACATTGCAATGGTTATCGATTTAATTAAAGAACGGGCTACGTTTGTTGACGACTTTTGGAATTTAAGTCACTTCTTTTTTGTAGCACCAACGGCTTACGATGCTAAGGCTTCTAAAAAAGCTTTTAAAGACGGTACTGCTGCTATTTTAGAAACTGTGAAAACACTAGTGTCGCAAATCGATGACTTTACTGTAGGCACGTTGCAAACAGAAATTAAAGGTTGGATTACTACTAACGAGATAGGGTTTGGTAAAGTAATGATGCCATTGCGTTTAGCTTTAGTTGGTGCTTTACAAGGACCAGATGTCTTTGATATTATCTATATGATTGGTAAAAACGAAACGGTAAAACGTATAGAGAAAGTGATTGCTGAGTTATAGTATTGTAATTTGAACATATGTATTGAAAGGTTTTAGGTTCTTAAATCTAAAGCCTTTCTTTTTTAAAACGTTACTATTGCACCAAGTACTAATAGTGTTTGGTTACCCTTAAATTCGCTAGGACCTCCCAAAGTATTTAAGTTTTCTGTATTTAATTTTTCAAGTGTGTTGGTAAACCCATAAATGTATTGAGCCCTTAGCATGACATGTTTAAAACCAGCAGACAAACCAATAGCTCCATTCACATTAAATTGCGAAATGTTGCGGATAGCATCGGCAGAAAGTGCTACATAATTTGTAATAAAATAATTCTCTTGTCTGGCATCTGCAAATTCTAAATTACCATTGTATTGTAACATAGGGCCAAGATCTATAGTAAGGTATTTTGAAATTAATTTAATATGTAGCAATCCGCTAAGTTGTACAGCCAACATATCGTAATCAATAAAAGTATTTTCCGTGCTAATTAAACTAGGGCGTCCCGCAATACCAACAGTGTTTTTAGAAAACTGCATGCCGAAACTAAGATTATACCATTTATGAGGAAGGTCTACCGTAGCAGCAATACCACCAAGAAAACCTGTTTCTTGAGAGGTTTCAAAATTATCTGTAGCGATATCAAAAAGCGATACACCACCTGCAAGAGTAAATCCATTGGTAATACGATATCTACCTTTTTGCGCCCAGCTTAGTGTAACAAAACATAGACCAATGGCTACTAATAAAGACAACTTGTTAATTTTCATTATATTTAGGGGTATAAATACCCAAATATAACTTAAATTAGTAATCCTTTATTTTAATTTTTAAAAAAACACGTACTACATGAGCTTCTTTTTCGTCCCTATTATCGTTATTGCTTTATTTATTTTGATATCTGCTTTTTTTATTGTGAAGCAACAAACAGCGGCTGTTATAGAACGTTTTGGTAAATTTCAAAGCATTCGCCATTCTGGATTGCAATTAAAGATACCTTTAGTAGATCGTATTGCGGGAAAACTAAGTCTTAAAATACAACAACTAGATGTTATTATAGAAACTAAAACTTTAGATGATGTATTTGTACGTTTAAAAGTCTCTGTACAATACAAAGTAATTAGAGAAAAAGTATACGATGCTTTTTATAAATTAGATTACCCTCACGATCAAATTACAAGTTATGTGTTTGATGTGGTACGTGCAGAAGTCCCTAAAATGAAGTTAGATGATGTATTTGTTAGAAAAGACGATATTGCCATAGCTGTAAAATCGGAATTGAATGATGCGATGATGGAATATGGATATGATATTATTAAAACCTTAGTAACCGATATAGATCCAGATGCTCAAGTAAAAGAAGCTATGAATCGTATTAATGCTTCTGAGCGTGAAAAAATAGCGGCACAGTTTGAAGGTGATGCCCAACGCATACTTATTGTTGAAAAAGCGAAAGCTGAAGCAGAGAGTAAGCGCTTACAAGGACAAGGTATTGCCGATCAACGTCGTGAGATTGCTCGTGGTCTTGAAGAAAGTGTT
>CAZLTR010000369.1:0-2162 GCA_964562415.1 uncultured Hyunsoonleella sp.
TATCTGCAATAGTTGCAGGGTTTAAAGGATGATCTTCTGGAATACCAGCTTCTACCTTTCCTACCAAATCGGCTCCCACATCGGCAGCCTTAGTATAAATACCACCTCCAACTCTAGCAAAAAGCGCAATAGAGGAGGCGCCTAATGAAAACCCTGACAATACGTTTAATACCTCATTTAAGCCCCAGCCCATTTCACTGTACACCATAAACAATACACTTAGGCCCAACACGCCTAATCCAACGACACCTAGCCCCATAACAGCACCTCCAGCAAAAGCGACTTCTAAAGCCTTTCCTAAAGAAGTTCTCGCTGCACTAGTGGTTCTTACATTAGCTTTTGTCGCAACTTTCATTCCTATAAAACCTGCTAAAGCAGAACAGATAGCGCCTATGATAAAAGATACTGCTACCATACCATTAGAGCCTACTTCTTGACTCCCTTTAAAAAATAATAAAATGGCGACTGCAATTACAAATAACGCTAAAACTTTATATTCTGCTTTTAAAAAAGACATCGCACCATCTGAAATGTTTTTTGCTATACGTTTCATTTTATCTGTACCTTCATCTTGTTTGCTTATCCAAGCACTTTTTATGAATACAAATAGCAATGCTAATACACCAAAGGCTGGTAATCCTTTAATTAATAATTCCATATTTTATTTAGTTATGTGGTTAATACTTACACTCTTGCTAAAAATAGGGAAATATATGTGATAAAAAAAACCACCTTTAAGTAAAGATGGTTTAGTTTTTCGATGATATTTTGAGAATTTATCAATCTATATCGTAAATGTACGTTTTTTCTTGTGCTCACTATTTTCGTAACGTTCTACACATTCGTGGTAAATTTTTAGTGCTGCTTCTGCATTACCCCAACCTCCTGTATCTACTTTTTTCTTCTCTAAATCTTTATAAACTTTAAAGAAGTGTTCTATCTCTTTTAAGCGGTGCGGATTTAAATCGTCTATATCCATTTTATTACTCCAAATAGGATCCGACACTGGTACACAAATTACCTTTTCATCTGGTCCCTTTTCATCTGTCATGTAAAAAACACCTATAGGTCTAACTTCCATCACTACCATTGGGTAGGTAGGCTGGTGCCCTAATACCAACACATCTAAAGGATCTTGGTCTAAAGCTAAAGTTTCTGGAATAAAACCATAATCTCCAGGATACATCATTGATGAAAACAGCATACGATCAAAACGAATTTTATGTAATGTGAAATCATATTCGTATTTATTTCTACTACCCTTAGGTATTTCAATTAAAACATCAAAAGTCACTTCACTATTTTCTATCTTTTTTTCGCTCATAGTTATCAAATTTAGGCTGTAAATGTAATGAACCCTTCAGCTTAAAACAACTAATCTCTTGAGGATTTGCTCTAAAATAAATGCTTTAACAATTTCTCCTTTAATTTTTAATCTTTTAATAAAATAAAGCACCACTAAATCATTTATAAATAGAAGAAGATTGGTTCCAAAAAGAGAACAAAAAGCAAGGTCTGTAGTTATGTTCTTAATATAACAGGACGCTTGGTGTATTTCATCGAAAAAATCCCCATTCCAACAAATATGTACTAAAACAAATCTTTAATTAAATAGTAGCATTTATCTTTGCAACTACTATAATGATCCTCTTAATTTAATAACATGAAAGTAAACAAAACAATTAATCTTAAACTTATAGTATCTCTCCTATTTGTTTTTGCTGTTTCATTAAATTCTTTTGAAGCTAATGCTGCTACAAAAAAAGATGAGAAAGTAAAAAGAGATAGAAAAGACCGTAGAGTTGTAGAAGAAAAATGGCCTAGAGTTCGTCGTGAAGACGATAGGACGCGTAAAGAAGATGACAGAACGCGTAAAGAAAGAAACAAGAGAATGGAAAAATGGCCTAGAACCAGAAAGCCAAGAGACACTAAAAAACCTAAAAAATCTATTCCTTTAGATGGCGGTTTAGGCATATTAGTCTTAGGTGCTGCTGCTTTTGGTGCTAGAAAACTTAGAAACAAAAACTAAGTTCTTTAAACCTCATGACAATTATTTAAGCTGATAGTTAATTAACTATCAGCTTTTTTTTTAAACTAAAGATGCTAATGCGCTTCAAGACCCTATAATGCTTAAACGTCTTAATGATATTAACGGACTCCCC
>CAZLTR010000370.1:0-2141 GCA_964562415.1 uncultured Hyunsoonleella sp.
ATTTCACTTACCAAAATGCGAAATGTTACGTATCTATTATATGAACTCATCTTGAGGTTTTGTTTTTAACCGAAAATGAGTTGAAATTTAACCAGATGAGGCACTTTTTGAAGCTCATAGCAGCGCTACGGACAAAAAAAGTAACGAAATAGGGGTGGATTTCAGCCATTTTTTAGGAAATAGAAAACGTCAAGATGAGTTCTATAATAATATATTCAGAAAAACATGAAAAAGGTATATTTCTCTAACAGTAGCTTATTTGTAATAGTCTTTCTTTTTTTTATAGGCTTAAAGGGCTTGGCTCAAAATTCAATCCATTCGGGAGAAGGCACTTATTATGTAGGTGTTGCGGGTAGTGCTTCTGGGAATTGTTCTATCGATGTGGCTGCTGGTGACTACTTGCATTGCGCCTTAAATTCGATAGATTACGATAATGCTACAGCTTGTGGGGGCTATATTAAAGTAAATGGACAAAAGGGCTCTGTTGTTTTACAGGTTGTAGACCGTTGCCCCGAATGTAAAGCAGGAGATGTGGATATGACAGAAGCGGCTTTTGCCATGATAGATGATGTTGTTAATGGGCGCGTACCAATTACATGGGAATATGTAGAAAACCCTAATGATACTGCTGTAAAAATTAAATTTAAAGAGGGCTCTTCTCAATATTGGACTGCCATTCAATTATTCGATATAAACTATCCTATTGCAACGTTAGAGTATTTGGATGCTGAGGGGAATTGGATAGGGATAGATCGCGCACTGTTTAATTTTTTTATAGCACCAAATGGCATTAAGTCTCCTATGCAACTTAGGGCAACAGCTGTTAATGGTACTGTTTTAGAATTTAACGATATTAGTATATCTCAAGAGGTTATTGTAACGTCTCAGCAATTTTCTAAACAAGTGCTAGGCCGAGAAAAGGGACTAGATGCACAATCTAGTGTTATTTATCCTAACCCTACTCATGCCAAGGTATACATTAACAGTGAAACCCCTAAACACTGGCAATTATTAGATGCGCAATCTAGGGTTCTAGATAAAGGTTTGTCTTTAGATGTTGATTTGAGTAGCTATACGCCAGGCATTTATTTTTTAAATATTACAGCAGATAATTATACGTACAAGCTTGTAAAAGATTAAAAAGCAGGTCTAATTCATAAAGTTTAAAGGCATTATCTGTCGCTTTTTTCAAAAAGCCTTAATTTTGCAATTAAAATTAAGACTTTGGTAAAGATAGATAATATAGAACTTCCAGATTTTCCGTTACTTTTAGCACCAATGGAAGATGTAAGTGACCCTCCTTTTAGAGCACTGTGCAAAGAACAGGGGGCCGATGTGGTGTATACAGAGTTTGTATCTAGTGAAGGTTTAATTCGCAACGCGGCTAAAAGCGTTATGAAATTAGATATCTATGAAAAGGAACGCCCAGTAGGCATACAGATTTTTGGTGCAAATTTAGATAGCATGTTGCAAACCATTGATATCGTGGCCGAGTCTAAGCCAGATATTATTGATATTAATTTTGGCTGTCCAGTAAAAAAAGTGGTGAGTAAAGGTGCTGGTGCAGGAATCTTAAAAGATGTCTGCCTTATGGAAAAACTCACTGCAGAAATGGTTAAGCGTACCAATTTACCCATTACGGTTAAGACCCGTTTGGGGTGGGACCACGATTCTATACGAATTGTTGAGGTTGCAGAACGTTTGCAAGATGTAGGTTGTAAAGCCATTTCAATCCATGGGCGAACACGAGCGCAGATGTATAAAGGTGATGCCGATTGGAAACCTATCGCCGCAGTAAAAAACAACCCGCGTATGCACATTCCTGTATTTGGAAATGGTGATGTGGATACGCCAGAAAAAGCCGAAGAAATGCGAGACAGTTATGGATTGGACGGCGCCATGATTGGTCGGGCTAGTATTGGGAATCCTTGGTTTTTTAAGCAAGTAAAACATTATTTTGAAACAGGGACGCATTTGGCGCCTATTGGACTGGAAGACCGTGTAGAAGCTGCACGTCGCCATTTGCAAATGGCGATAGATTGGAAAGGCGAAACCTTAGGTGTTTTTGAAACGCGTCGCCATTATACCAATTATTTTAAAGGCATTCCGCATTTTAAAGAGTACCGTATGAAAATGGTAAC
>CAZLTR010000371.1:0-2140 GCA_964562415.1 uncultured Hyunsoonleella sp.
TAAAGGCCAAGAGCCAATATTATGTAATCATGACGATTTTAGACGGGAAAAAAGTAAGTAACGACATTAAGAATGAAATTGCAGAGCATGTCTCGGCAATGGTTAAAAAAGGAGAAAAAGTACCGCATCTCGCTGCTGTTTTAGTGGGGTCTGATGGGGCGAGTATGACTTACGTTAATGCTAAGGTGAAGGCCTGTGAACGTATAGGATTTAAGTCTACATTAATAGAGTTACCAGAGTATACTTCTGAAGACGAATTGTTAGCAGAAATACATAAGCTTAATACAGATCCTGAGATCGATGGATTTATTGTGCAATTACCATTACCTAAGCAAATCGATGAGCAAAAAGTGCTTATGGCTATAGATCCTGATAAGGATGTCGATGGATTTCACCCAACAAATGTGGGTAGAATGGCTTTAGATTTGCCTACATTTTTACCAGCAACACCTTACGGTATTATGGAGCTTTTAGAGCGTTACCAAATAGAAACATCTGGAAAGAATGTTGTTGTTATGGGGAGAAGCCATATCGTGGGGCGTCCTATGAGTATTTTAATGAGCCAGAAACGTGCAGCTGGAGATGCTACAGTAACTGTTGTGCATAGTCGTTCTAAGAATTTAGAAGCCATTACTAAGGCTGCAGATATTGTTGTCGCTGCTATAGGGATCTCTGAATTTTTAACGGGAGATATGGTTAAAGAGGATGTTGTAGTGATCGATGTAGGTATAACACGTGTGCCAGACGCTACTAAAAAGAATGGCTACCGATTGGCGGGCGATGTGCATTTTGAAAGCGTGAGTAAAAAAGCAAGTTTCATCACACCTGTACCTGGAGGCGTAGGACCTATGACGATTGCCATGCTATTAAAAAACACCCTATTGGCAAGAGAACGTCATAACGCATAAATTGTCGTAATCTATAAAATTATATAAGAGCGTATATCTATTTTTTAAAGGTATACGCTTTTTTTTGCGGTTAATTATTTTTGATAAATTAAGTTCAGTTTTTGTGTTCTTTATTAATACCGAATAAAAAAATGCTAATTTTGTAAGCAGACAAAAACCATTCGGTTAAACACCAATCGCCTATTTATATTTAGTTCTAACATTTTGAAATTTGACTTGATTATTGTTTTTTGGGTTGTTAATCCAGTAAAATTGATTGCTAAACCTAATTAATAAGCCAGATAAACCATCAAACCTGGAGTCAGTATGAAACTCACCAAATTGAAAAAGTTCTTCATTTATAGATGAATTTCCAAGAAACTGAATCCAATAGTCATCAGGATCTTTTAATGTGCCAATTGTCAAGTCTATTCCTACGAAGAAAGGTAACCCTTTGTCAATGATGACTTTCTGATAAGATTTTATTTTCGATAAAACATCAGATACTATCTTGGCAGGGTGAATTTTTGGGTTGTTACTACTATAGGAATAGAGTACATGATTCTTAATTCCTTTTATTTTGGTGATTTCTATATTGAACTGATTTTCATAATTAAACTCATCACCTTCTTTAAGGGTATTTTGAAGAATCCATTTCTTTATTACATTGAATGCCAAATCTAGATCAAATTCTAGCTCTTTTTCTATTTGATCCAGATGTACATAATAAGGTTTCTCAATTGTTTTTAACCGTTTGGCTAAATCGTATAATTTTTTATCGTTTTGTTTATCCAAGTCAGAGATATTAAACCTTTTAACATCAAAATACGCAAAACCATTAGATTTTAAGCTAAGCTTAAAGTCTGGTGTTTTTCTTTGGATAGTTGGTTCATATTCATATTGAATCGCTTCTCTTTCTAAAAATTCAGCAAATTTCAGTTCCGAAATCCTTGATAAGAAGTTAGTTCTATTCTTTTCCTTTTTAAATTCTCGAATAAATTTCTCTTTATTTGTTTCAGATAGCTGCTCCAATTCAGAATTAAAATCGCAATGAGACTCAATATATTCTTCTAATAAGGATTGTTTCATCTATTTAGTTTTAATTGCTAGTAGCTATTTTTTAAAGGTATGCACTAACTTTAATTTTAAGAGGTTACGCCATACAATTGCTGCGAATATTAAATGTAATCGAGAAGTATTAAAGCTGTTCTTGAGGAGGTTTAGGGTTTACCTTCTTTACACTTTTTAAAATA
>CAZLTR010000372.1:0-2133 GCA_964562415.1 uncultured Hyunsoonleella sp.
AAATAGAACTGTACAAAGCCCAATCCGTCATTAAATGCTTGTCCTGGTGTCGACAAAAATGTAATCGCACTGGCTTGTGTTGCCATGACAGATAAGCCTATAGTCCACCATTTAGAAGTATTACCACCCCTTAAATAGTCTTTTACATTCTTACTGCCTCTGGTTTGCCAGGTTCCATAACCAACTATTGTAGCTAGGGTTAATAGGAGTACCGATAAATCTATCCAACTTAACATTTGCATGATTAACAAACTTTTGTAATGATGTAAAAAATGATAAAATATAACAGGTTGGCAAGAAGTACAAGTGTATATAATTTATGCCATTTTCGTTTTGGGGTTTCTAGAGACATACGTTTAATTTTTTGAGTCTGATTCTAAGGGGGGAGCATTTGTCTTTCCTAAAGACAATATATTGGCAAATAAGCGATAGGCACCTGCCACACCTGCAGGAAATTCTCTAAAAAAGCTCAAACCAGTATATATATAGTAGCCTTTGCCATGTTTTGCTATAAGTAAACTGCCTTCTTTTGAAGTTTCGTTTTTATCATTCATAGCTAAAATAGGGGTAAAAGCTTTGTCCCATTTGCTAGGGAAATATAAGCCGCGCTCTTGTGTCCACCCTTCAAAATCTTGAGTAGTAATTGTATTAGGTGTATGTAGCACCTCATGTTGAGGTTCTAGAAACGTTACTGTAGCATTCTCATCGGTAACACGGTTTCTAGATAATTCTAAAGGATAAGGGGCTAAGGTTTTTGTTTTAAGTCGATGAGAAGTATTGTACTGTACAACCATATTTCCTCCATTGGCGACATAATCGAAGAGTATTTGTTGTTTGTAATTTAAGTCTTCTAAAATGTTATAAGCCCTAATACCTACTACAATGGCATCAAATTTACGAAGTGTTTCAGCAGTAATAGCTTTAGGTTTTAGAAGTTCTACTTTATAACCAATTTGTCTTAAACTTTGGGGTACAACATCGCCAGCACCTTCGATATAACCAATAGTTGTACCTCTTTTTTCAATATCTAAACGCACTACTTTACTTTCGCTTGGCAATAGTACGGTTTGGTAAGGAATATGTTCGTAATCTATAGGAATGAGTGTTTTTGTAAATAACTTGTTTTTAATTTTAACAATAGGCTGAAGTGTACTTTCATTTTGAGTTTTAGGAGGCACAACAGTAAATAGGAAATCTTGTCTTGCACCTTTTTGAGTTATGGATATCTTTTGTTGTTTGGGATAAACTTGCCAATCTTTAGAGTGGTTTAATTCTATTGTACCTTCAAGATTAGATTTACCTGCACTAACAGTTACAGTGATCTTACGAGGTTGTTCACTTTCAAAAATAAAAACCTTTTCTTTAAGTTGTACTGAAGCATCAGGAATAATTTCGAACGGACGGTACAATTCGCCTTTATCGGGTTGAGCAAAACGTTGCACAATTGGTTTTGTAAAGGTAATAGGGGTGTCGTTTATAAGAAGATTAAAATCTATGGTATAAGTTCTTGGCGTTTCTGGTTTACCAATAAGAGAGGCATCGTCAACGTTATACATGCCTAAAGAACTTTTTTTATTTAGCCAATAAGGTGTGGTTGGTTTTGCTTTTAAAGGGATGCTTAGCGTTTCTTCAAAAGCAAATTTTGTATTGTTATTAAGCAAGATGTTTTTAGAAATGTCTGTATTGTTTACGGTAAAATTTACGAGATGTATGGGGGTTATGCTTCGGTTAAGAACTTCAATTTTAAGCGGAACAGTGGCACCAGGAGCCGCCCAATTGGTGTTAGAGGAGGCTTCTAAATACAAACCAGCACATTGCGCAATGATGTGCTTAAGGGCTTTAGTTTTTTGTTTTTTCCAAAAAGGATCTTCAATACGTTGTAATAATTTGTAAGCTTTAAGTAAATCTGGAATATGCGTCGCTGGTGCTTTGAAATTAAAATGGTCTTCAATAGCGTTTAAAATAGCTCCTATGGCTTTGCCGCCTTTTATACGTTCCCAAGAGGTATCTATACCAGAAAATATGTCTTTAGTGTCGTCTAAGGGCATGCCTTTTAAAAATTCGATATACTCTTGTTGGGAACCACGCTGTGCCAAACGTCCAAAACCTTGGCATAGATGCTGGCTACTGGCT
>CAZLTR010000373.1:0-2119 GCA_964562415.1 uncultured Hyunsoonleella sp.
TCTGGTTAAATTTCAACTCATTTTCGGTTAAAAACAAAACGTCAAGATGAGTTCGATTTATGGATAAGAATTTCGTATACATATGTTGAATTATTTTTCGCTAGTCTAAGGCGAAACATTAAAGCTTAGCCGTGGTTAAGGTTTTATTTTTTAACATAAGAATAGTAGAAAAAGAAACCCGTATAGGCGAAATTTTTGTGCTTAAATCCTATGAGTGTAACCTTAACTTAGAAAATATGAAATCTAATCTTTTAATTTCGCCAATAGCAATTGGCATTTGCGCATTTATCTTATTTGGTTTTAGGAATTCGAATACACACCATGCTTACGAGCCTTTTTTAAGTGGTGGTGTTGCTAATAGTGGTTTGGGAGATAGAACAGGAGGGCCTTTGTCTGTAGAAGGAACAAATTGTGCATTGTGCCATTTTGGAGCTTTTCTTAATTCAACTGCTACCATTGTTGTTCGAAATAGCTCTGGTGCTCCAGTTACGGAGTACATTGCAGGTAACACCTATACAATTGGTTTTGAGGTTTCAGGTGGATCTCAAAACTTATTTGGTTTTCAAGGTGTTGTCTTGGATGCTTTAGACATGCAGGCTGGAAATTTAATGAATCCAGATACTTCAACACAACTGGTGTCTATTGGAGATCCAGCTGTGACGTACGCAGAACACTTAGGTAGATCGGGAGATGGTGTGGCAAATTTTGTTTTTGAAACAGAATGGGTGGCGCCTGCTACGAATACAGGAAGTGTTACGATCTATATGGCAGGATTAGCTGTAGATGATGATGGTAGCTCTTCGGGAGATGATGCTACAGATGCTGTGAGTTTAACGCTTACGGAAGCTGTTTTAAATACAGAGGAATTAAGAAAGGATGTTGTGGACATGTTTTATGATAACACTACAAAAGCTTTAAAAATAAATGCACTAAATAATGTGGAATTATCAAGTTTGGTTGTTGTGGATATTAAAGGTGCTGTGGTTTTTAATCTTGAAAAATTGCCAAATCAACTTACCTCAATTGCATTAGATTTAAAACATAATGGAATTTATATTGCCAAATTAACTGCAAAGGATGGGAAACAACGCGTTTTAAAATTTACAGCAAATTAAGTGTCGTATACGCATAAGTTTATAACATTGTGCGGGTACTTATTTTTTAGTTTATAATTTTGGATGTTCTGTGCATGTCGCCTAACTTTGTTACTAAAATAAGGGATATGAATACATTACAAATAGGAGATAAAGCTCCAGAGTTTAAAGCTTTAGACGAGCAGGGAAATACGGTGACACTAGCCGATTATAAAGGTAAAAAATTAGTGGTTTTTTTCTACCCAAAAGCAAGTACACCTGGGTGTACGGCTGAAGCTTGTGATCTCAATGCTAATTTTGAGCGTTTTCAAGCTGAAGGATATGAGATCTTGGGGGTAAGCGCAGATAGTGCTAAGCGGCAATCTAACTTTAAAAATAAATATGGATTTCAGTATCCCTTATTGGCAGATGAAGATAAGGCTGTTATAGAAGCTTTTGGTGTTTGGGGGCCTAAAAAATTTATGGGAAAAACGTATGATGGGATTCATCGTACAACCTTTATAATCGATGAGAACGGCGTAATTACTAATGTGATTTCCAAAGTAAAAACCAAGGCGCATGCGGCTCAAATTTTAGAGGTTTAACCTGCTTTATGGGATAGAACATCTATTACACCTTTGCGCTACTGCAAATACTGGCGCTACACTACTTTTTTCAATTTAACCATAGCGATGCTATGCTAAAATCAAGAAAAAGTCAGTATTTATGGTATCTCAAAGCTTCACGACAATGTTCTATTGCATAATTCGGGTTTAATAATGCAGCGATTAAAAAAATATAAAAAAAGCCTCATAATGAGGCTTTTTTTATAAGATAAAAGTGTGTTTATTTTTTTGTAGCGTTGCGATGCTTTAGGGTTAAAGGTTTTAGCGTGCGTCTGGTATAGCCAAATAATCTAAAATCCTTAATAAGATCTGCAGTGCCTTCTGGTAGCATATCTTCCCATCCGGTGTCTCCTTTTTCTATAAGGCTTAATGCCTCTCTGGAGAATATATTCATAATACGTTCGTCATAGTCTTCTATGT
>CAZLTR010000374.1:0-2105 GCA_964562415.1 uncultured Hyunsoonleella sp.
TTTTAAAAAGCATTATTTATAAAAGCAAAAGGCTCGAATTGCAACGCATTCGAGCCTTTATAATAAAAAATACGATTCTATTTTTATCTATTACCCTTCGTACAATTACCGTATAATATATCCAATGCAGCTTTATCGCCTTTAGATATACAACAGCCTGCGCTACCACCAGAATTCATTATTGAAGCAGCATCTGTACGTAAAGACCCCACTATAAAACTACCTGAATTAGAGTTTGTATGGGTAAAGCCAATTGTATGCCCTAACTCATGAGTTAACACTTTAGCCCATGGCGCACTCCCCAAACGCCCTTTGTTCACGCGAATTAAAGCCCCTGCTTTACCTTTTTTTGGTCCAGAAGCCGTTGCAGAAGTTTCTGGTTTTATACCGTCGGCTTTAGTAGCAAATCGAACCGTAATCGTTGGGTTTTTCTTTACTATAGTCATACTTATTAGACTATTTGAATTTTTATTCCAATTATCGACTGCAGTTACCAGTGCTTTAGAATGCGCGCCACTTAAATCATTCTTTACGCGAATATTTAGACGATTATCACACGCTATCAATTCTTTTGTCTGTCTTTGCTTTTGTGCTGGCGACACAGCTAAATCTGCATCTGTAAATACCATATCTCCCTCAACAACATATTCGTTTTTCAATTTATAAACAGGAATATCTGTTGTGTTATACCCTAGTGATTCTAATCGAGACAGAACGTCTTCACTAATAGATTGGTTCTCAAAATTTGTAAGATTGCCATCTAAGTCGTCTTGGCAATTAAAAATAATTAATGCCAAGGCAAGTGCTGCTAATTTTTTCATTTTTATTAGTTTAGTTTGGTTTAGTTATCCTACAAGTATAGCAAAAAATAATACAAAAAAGAAATACGCGTTAAAATCGAAATTTAACATGAGTTAAGTTTAGAGCGCTTTACAATAAATAATAATGTATATTTGCAGCTTGAAAACTCAAAAATAAGAGTTTATATTCCTCAGGGTGAGGATGTGTTACTAGAAGTTTAGGTAAAAAGTATGTCGATTCCCTTCTTGTGTAACACTACATGATAAATCGCATACATATATTATTTTTAGATGAACACATTTCACGATTTAGGTCTTAACGAAGACCTTTTACACGCCATTACAGATTTAGGATTTGAAAAGCCAAGCGAGGTTCAAGATAAAGCCATTCCAATTCTTTTAAACTCGGAAACCGATTTAGTTGCTTTAGCACAAACAGGAACGGGTAAAACTGCTGCTTTCGGATTTCCAATGCTCCATAAAATCGATATCAATAGCCGTACCACACAAGGTTTAATTTTATCACCAACTCGCGAATTGTGCTTACAAATTGCCAATGAGATGAAATTGTATGGTAAATATTGTAAAGGTCTTAATGTTGCCGCTATCTATGGTGGTGCCAGTATCACAGATCAAGCCCGTGAGGTAAAGCGTGGTGCACAAATTATTGTGGCTACACCAGGGCGTATGAAGGACATGATAAGCAGACGCTTGGTAGACATTTCTAAAATAGAATACTCGGTTTTAGATGAAGCTGATGAAATGCTTAACATGGGTTTTAAAGAAGATATCACCGAAATTTTATCCCACACACCTGAAGACAAAAACACATGGTTATTTTCGGCAACCATGCCAAAAGAAGTTGCTGCTATTGCTAAAAATTTTATGTATCAACCTCAAGAAATTACTGTGGGGCATAAAAATGAGGGCAGTAAAAATGTAACTCACGAATATTATCTTGTTAATGCCAGAGATCGTTACCAAGCTTTAAAGCGTTTGGCAGATGCCAACCCCGATATTTTTTCTGTAGTATTCTGTAGAACAAAGCGCGATACCCAAAAAGTAGCAGAACGCTTAATCGAGGACGGCTACAGTGCTGGAGCCTTACACGGTGATTTAAGTCAAAATCAACGTGATTTGGTCATGAAATCTTTTAGAAATAACCAAATTCAAATGTTAGTAGCGACAGATGTTGCTGCTCGTGGTATCGACGTCGATGATATTACACACGTTATCAACTACCAACTTCCAGATGAGATTGAAACCTATACACATCGTTCTGGACGTACAGGTCGTGCAGGAAAA
>CAZLTR010000375.1:0-2095 GCA_964562415.1 uncultured Hyunsoonleella sp.
GTCACAAAGGAGCTAAGTCTCGTTCTGGATATTCTAAGAAATTAGGATTTGAAGGTGGACAAATGCCACTACAAAGACGTGTGCCTAAGTTTGGTTTTACAAACATTAACCGCGTAGCTTACCAAGCTATCAACCTAGATACGTTACAAGCGTTAGTAGATGATAAGAAGGTAAGTGATACTGTTGATTTTGAAACATTATTTTCTAATAGATTAGCAGGTAAAAACGATCTAGTTAAAATATTAGGACGAGGAGAATTAAAAGCTAAATTAAAAGTATCTGCACATAAATTCTCTGCTTCTGCTAAAGCAGCTATTGAAGCAGCAGGAGGAGAAGCGGTAACTTTATAAGACGACATTAACGTATGAAATTTATAGAATCAATAAAAAATGTTTGGAAAATTGAAGAACTAAGAAATAGGATTATAGTTACTGTAAGCCTATTATTAGTCTATCGATTTGGTGCTCAAGTTGTATTACCAGGCATAGATGCAGCAGAATTAGGAAACTTAGCAGAAAAAACAGAAGGTGGTCTTTTAAGCTTATTGAATGCTTTTACAGGAGGTGCCTTTGCTAATGCATCTGTCTTTGCACTTGGTATCATGCCATACATTTCAGCTTCTATTGTTGTACAGTTAATGGGTATTGCAATACCTTATTTGCAAAAATTGCAAAAGGAAGGTGCAAGTGGACAAAAGAAAATTACACAAATCACGCGTTGGTTGACAATTGGTATTTGTTTAGTACAAGCGCCAGGTTATTTGGCCAGCTTACCTGCTTTGGGGATTCCTCAATCTGCATTCCTATTAGGAACGGGTGGTTTGTTTTATTTTTCTTCTATAGTGATATTAGTTACAGGATGTATATTCGCCATGTGGTTAGGAGAGAAGATTACCGATAAAGGTATTGGTAATGGAATCTCTTTATTAATCATGGTGGGTATTATAGCAACATTGCCACAATCTTTTGTGCAAGAATATGTCGCTAGAGTAACAGAGTCAAACGGTGGTTTGATCATGATTTTAATTGAATTAGTAGTATGGTTTGTTATTATTTTAGCGTCTATTATGTTAGTAATGGCGGTGCGAAAAATAGCAGTACAGTATGCTAGAAGAACAGCTTCTGGAGGTTATGAAAAGGCTGCAGAAGGTGGATCTAGACAGTATATTCCATTAAAACTAAATGCTTCAGGTGTAATGCCTATTATATTTGCACAGGCTATCATGTTTGTTCCAGGACTTATTGGAAGCTCATCTTTGTTAAAAGATACAGCTTCAGGACAATGGATTCAAACGAACTTTTCCGATATATTTGGATTTTGGTACAACTTAATATTTGCGTTGTTAATTATAGTATTTACATACTTTTATACCGCAATTACAGTACCAACCAATAAAATGGCAGACGATTTGAAGCGCAGTGGTGGTTTCATACCAGGCATTCGTCCAGGGTCTGAAACATCGGAGTATTTAGATAAAATCATGTCGCAAATTACTTTACCAGGTTCTATCTTTTTAGCTTTAATAGCAATATTTCCAGCATTTATTGTTAAGTTGATGAATGTGCAACAGGGTTGGGCGTTATTCTTTGGTGGGACTTCCATGTTAATTATGGTAGGTGTGGCTATCGATACCGTACAACAAATTAATTCATACTTGTTGAACAGACAATACGACGGCTTAATGAAAACTGGCAAAAATAGAAAGGCAGTAGCTTAATTAGCAAATAGTAAATAGTCGATTAGACATTAGAAATTATTAGATTAAATTAAAAGTATAGTTTGTAGCTTCTAAACCTAAAGGGCTAATAACTTAAACCTAAAATATGGCAAAACAAGCAGCTATAGAGCAAGACGGAACAATTATAGAAGCATTATCTAATGCGATGTTTCGTGTAGAGTTAGAGAATGGTCACATCGTGACAGCACACATTTCTGGTAAAATGCGTATGCATTACATTAAATTATTACCAGGAGATAAGGTGAAATTAGAAATGAGCCCTTACGATTTAACAAAAGCAAGAATTACTTACAGATACTAAAAAAAACAAAACAGATGAAAGTTAGAGCATCAGTTAAAAAAAGAAGTGCCGACTGC
>CAZLTR010000376.1:0-2093 GCA_964562415.1 uncultured Hyunsoonleella sp.
TTTTATTCCAGTTTGATTTGTGAACGTGATAAAATTGAAGAAATTATCGATGCCCGAACTAGTGATGCTATTGCTTTAGCATTACGTTTTGAAGCGCCAATTTTCACGTATAAAAACATCTTAGATAAGGCTGGCATCTATCTTAAAGTAGACCCTAAAGAAGACGATACGGGAACGTCAGACTCTGAAGATAGTGTGCTGGTAGACGACATCCTTTCTGGAGAGCTTGAACCAGCTGTTGCAAAAGATGACTATTCTTCAAAACCTCTTGAAGAACTGCATAAGCTTCTAGAAGCTGCTGTTGCTAATGAAGACTACGAAAAAGCGGCACACATCCGTGATGAAATTTCTAAACGTTAAACCGCTACTTTAGTATGAAACAGTACCACGATTTAGTAAAATACGTCTTAGAAAACGGTAACGAAAAAGGCGACCGCACAGGAACGGGCACCAAAAGTGTTTTTGGCTACCAAATGCGTTTCGATTTAAGTGAAGGTTTCCCCATGGTCACCACTAAAAAGTTACACCTTAAATCTATTATTTACGAATTACTGTGGTTTTTAAAAGGCGACACTAATATTAATTACCTTACCGAAAATGGCGTGCGTATTTGGAACGAATGGGCCGATGGTAATGGCGATTTAGGCCCCGTATACGGTCACCAATGGCGCAATTGGAATAGTGATGATATAGATCAAATTAAAGAGGTGATTCATGCCTTAAAACACAATCCTAATAGCAGGCGCATGTTGGTATCGGCTTGGAACCCTTCTGTACTTCCAGATACCTCTGTCTCTTTTAGCGAAAATGTTGCCAATGGCAAAGCTGCATTACCGCCATGCCATGCTTTCTTTCAATTCTATGTGGCTAATGGTAAATTATCATGCCAATTGTACCAACGCAGTGCAGACATCTTTTTAGGAGTTCCCTTCAATATAGCCTCTTATGCGCTGTTCACAATGATGATGGCTCAAGTATGTGGCTACGAAGCTGGCGAATTCATACACACCTTTGGCGATGCGCATATTTACAGCAACCATTACGAGCAGTTGGAATTGCAATTGTCTCGAGATATACGGCCACTACCTAAAATGACTTTAAACCCAGAGGTTAGCGACATTTTTGAGTTTACCTTCGAGGATTTTACCCTTACAGGCTACGATCCGCACCCGCATATAAAAGGAAAAGTTGCCGTGTAAATTTGGCGTAACATACTAAGATCACCATATCTATTCTATAAAACTTTAGTTGAGTAAGCATTGTTATGTTTCATAGCAAACCAAACAGTGAATGCCTTTATGTTTTTTCAAAATTTTATTTGGCGTATAGCACTAAAAATCTGCACGCCTTAAGAGAAAGATTATTCTTACACATGATACTAAAGTACAAAGTACTTTATTTTAAAGCAGGTGCCTATTATTTAAGCTATGTATGTGAGCGTCTAGTGTTAAACTTGCACTACGCCGTTTTCTGCTCCAGCATAATCATTCCAAGCATAAGCATCGGCAGATATATCATTTATAAATTCTCCATCTACGATATATCGAAACTCATAAGTCTTATCCTTCTCTAAATCTACTGTAGCCTTAAATGTTCCATTCTTTAATTTCTTTAAAGGCGCTTTTTTAGCATTCCACTCATTAAAGCAACCTACAACCGCTACTTTTTTAGCATCTTCTGCTTCTATTGAAAATGTCACTTTGCATATAGGTTTACTTTTTAAATATTGTTTTTTGATAGCCATAATTATAAAATGTTAGATTACTATTACAAATTTATAAAACAATTCGACACGTTCTACACTTATAGCCCTTAAGACCAAAGAATTATTAATTTGGTAATCTGTTATCCCTTAAATTTTATCTTAAAAAAATTGTCTAGCCCTTATTATGAGATCAGTAATTCACAACTTAAACATCACAAAAAACCGTAATACAAATCTGTATTATACTGAGTTCAATTTAAGACAAGCTATTTGTAAATCACTTTCGTAAATCTTTAAACATGCTTATTTAAGTCCTCCTAAAAAAGCATTAGACGTTAATCTATTCGCAAAAAACGATGGTCTTGATCTTTACCTAAATTTAAATGTT
>CAZLTR010000377.1:0-2077 GCA_964562415.1 uncultured Hyunsoonleella sp.
TGGTTAAATTTCAACTCATTTTCGGTTAAAAACAAAACGTCAAGATGAGTTCATAGTTAAGTATGCCTCTTTTTAAAATTAGCGTTGTTTTGTTTTAAAAATTTTAACATAGCCTAAAGCTAATTCGGTAAAATCGGCTTGCCCAAGGTTAGAATTTATAAAGCCACCAATATAAATATTATGTTTTGGTTTTTTTGAGGTTTTAAAAGCATAATACTTTAAACCCAAACGGGCAGAAACGGTACGTTTAATTTTAAAATAGGGTTCACTAGTGTCTCCTAGTCTAAAAAAACCTCCGCTTTCAGGGATAACTCTAGGCACCTCTCCCCACCCTTGATTTATGCGCCAATCTAATTTATAACCTGGTTTGTGCAGGTTAAAACCAACTTGTAGGTCTATACCAAAGTGGTGAAGCAAAATTTCACTATTTAGAGTTACTCCTATATTTAATGCGTTAGAAAAAGGATTGGCTTTTAATGCTTCAAACTCTCTACCGTCTTGGACTAAAGATTGATTGGTGTTAATGTAATTGTAATAGGCTTCGTAGAACCTAAAGTAAGCCCCAATGCCAAGTTTAAAAATACCGTTGTATAGTTTGCCATATTCGCCAGCAAAAGTGTAAACTGCAGTTTTTTCATCGAATGCTTTAGAAAGTACATTAAAACCATAACCTGTATGTATTGAGGCGTAATTAGAAATAGTGCGTTCTCGTTCTACATTAAGCTGTTTTGTAACAGAATTCGAGAAGGTTTTTAGTTCTGCGTTAAGACTTAATAAAAATGAATTATAGCCTTGATTTGGTAATCTTGTATGCCCATTAGAATTATGAGAATAACCAGCCCCAACGCGCCAATTGATAGATTTAGCAGATAAAAACGTATAGTTAAGGAATAGCCGAAATGCCCAAGTAAGATCTGTAGATACAGCTTTGTTAAAAGGATTAGTGATGGGATCATAGGTTTCTGTAACATAAGATGCACCTGTGCCTACGTGCAGGTGGAAACGTTTGGATTTAAAAGTATTAAATTCAAGAAAAGGCTGTAGTGTAAAAATGTGTCCTAATTGGCTGTTATTTCCAAGATTTGTATATCCTAGACTAATTCCAGATTTATGTGTTTTTAAAAATGATAGCCAATAATGTTTAGGAGTATCGTGGTGCCATCCTAAATTTAAAATAACTTGTTTTTGTAGGTTTCTGTTGGGAAAATTACTGTTAGACTCTCCTGTAATTCCTAGGAGGAGTTCTGGCGTAATGCTAAATTTAGGACCTTGCTGCGCTTTTAAAATTAAAGTTCCAAATACAAATGCAGCTAAAAAAATGATATGTTTTATGTTCATGGTTAGTGAGTGAGAGTGGGTCGGTAAACAGATGGTTTAAAAACAGGTGTTGCTTTAAGGCTAATATAAATTGCAATTAAAGTGCGCTGCGGTGTAGGTGTTTTTTAATGGTGTAAATGCAGTGTGTTATAGAAGTTTAAGCGTTAAAAGTTAGAGTAGTTATGAGGTTCATTTTTGTTTCTGTTTTTCTTTTATAAATTCTATTTCCAAATCAATTCTTTTGCTTTGCGCTTTTACTAAAAATTTATTCTTTTTTACTTTAAGGATATGCACATAAACTTTTTGTCCAACGTAAGGAGCTGTATCTTCTGTAGAATTTAAAATTTTATCATATCGTAATACATAGCTACAATCTGAAGTCCATTCTATAGAGGCATGAATTTCTAAACCTGTTTCAGGATGCGTTTCTATTTGAGAATCAAGAGTTCTAATAATTTTTTCTGGTCGCTCTTTATCTCCATATCTAAATTCTCCTGTTTTAAAATCAGAACAGTTTTTACTTTGGGAAAAGCTAATAAAGGTCAGGTTAAAAATTAGTACGTAAACCAGTTTTTTCATATTATAATTAACGTATTAAATGTTTGGTTTTTAGTTTTAAAAAGCGAATCTGATATTTGAACAAATTATAAATATTTAGATAAATATAAGTAAAATAGTTTTTTATGTTAAAAAAGTAAGCATTTATGCGATTATTTTTAATGTTTTCTTTAGATAATTAAGGATATATTATTTTTTTATT
>CAZLTR010000378.1:0-2063 GCA_964562415.1 uncultured Hyunsoonleella sp.
CTGGTATAATCCCCACAAAGTCACTTAAACGTAATGTCGTAACGGCATCTCCTGTGATAAGTGCTCTACGCTCTGCTGTACTCAATAAATTCTCAAAAGCAGTAATACTTAAACGCGCACTAACACCAGATTTGGCATCGATATACTCGCTTTCTCGAGCTTCAAATACGATTTGTTCTAACAAATCTTTAGCCAAATCTGGCACCACTACCGTTTCTTTTTGCCCTTCGAGTAGCTTAGCTTCTTGTTCGGTAATTAAGCGTGCTGTCTCTATATCTTCTGGATAATGTGTTAGGATTTGAGAGCCAATTCTATCCTTTAAAGGCGTTACGATACTCCCTCTATTGGTATAATCTTCTGGATTAGCAGTGAATAAAAATTGAATATCTAAAGGTAATCGTACTTTAAACCCTCTAATTTGAACATCACCTTCTTGCAAAATATTAAATAAGGCCACTTGGATACGCGCTTGCAAATCGGGCAATTCGTTAATTACAAAAATGCAACGGTTAGCACGTGGTATCATACCGTAATGGATCACACGATCGTCGGCATAACTCAATTTTAAGTTTGCTGCTTTTATAGGATCTACATCTCCAATAATATCGGCTACAGTCACATCTGGTGTTGCTAATTTTTCTGCAAAACGTTCGCTTCTATGCAACCACGTAATAGGTGTATCCTCTCCTTTTTCTTCAATAAGACGAATCGCAAATCTAGAAATGGGCTGTAAAGGATCGTCATTCACATCAGACCCCTTTACCACAGGGATATAAGCATCTAATAAGTTTAGCATTAAACGTGCAAGTCGGGTTTTGGCCTGCCCACGTAATCCTAACAAATTAATATTATGCCTAGACAAAATGGCACGTTCCAATTCTGGAATAACCGTATTTTCATAGCCATGTACCCCTTCAAAGGTCGTTTCCTTCGCTTTTATTTTTTGTATGAGATTATCTCTTAATTCATCTTTAATAGATTTGGAATGGTATCCAGCTGCTTTTAATGCGCCTAAAGTCGTAATCTTTTCTATATTCATATTATTCGTTTTTGCTTTACCGCTAGGGGTTAAACATAATACTGTTAATTTTTGTAAACGTTTATTGAGGTTGCTCTTCTAAAGACTCAGCCTTTAATTCTCTTTTTTCTATTAGTTTCATAATCTTCAAAAATCATTTCTCCCAGACCTTTTAATCCTGTGTAAAACGCTTTGCCTTGGTTAGCATAGGTAAACTCTCTAACAAACTGCATGAGGTAACTGTCTTTTGCAATCATAAAAGTGGTGATTGGAATGTGTAATTTTCGAGCTTGCTGTGCCATCATATAGCATTTGTTAATGATATGTGTGTCTAAACCCATACTGTTTTTATAATACTGGCCATCTGGAAGACGCAAACAACTTGGTTTCCCATCGGTAATCATAAAAATTTGCTTGTTTGTGTTGCGCTTACGGCGTAATAAATCCATCGCTAATTGCAACCCTGCTACAGTATTAGTGTGATAAGGTCCTACCTTTAAATAAGGTAAGTCTTTAATTTCGATACGCCAAGCATCATTCCCAAACACAATAATATCTAAAGTATCTTTAGGGTAGCGCGTTGTTATAAGTTGTGCCAATGCCATCGCTACTTTTTTAGCGGGTGTAATACGATCTTCTCCATACAGAATCATACTATGACTAATGTCAATCATTAACACCGTACTCATTTGCGATTTATGCAGGGTGTCTTCCACTACCAGATCGTCTTCTGAAAGTCTAAAATCTGAAATCCCGTGATTAATCTGAGCATTTTTCAAACTCTCGGTTATAGACACACGATCTAATGCATCTCCAAATTGGTAATTTCTAAAATCGCCCGTATGCTCATCGCCTAAACCAGGACTTTTACTTTTATGGTTTCCTTGCCCACTGCGCTTTATCTTTCCAAAAATTTGGTCTAAAGCCTGCTGACGAATAGCGCGTTCGGTTTTGGCAGTAATGGCCAAGCCTACACCATTGCCATCGGGATCAATCTCTTCTTTTAAATACCCCTTTGCTTTAAGATCTTCAATAAAATCCTCTA
>CAZLTR010000379.1:0-2055 GCA_964562415.1 uncultured Hyunsoonleella sp.
TATTTCAATATTGACCAGTTTCAATCGCAATTGGTTGATTTTGCCTTTTACGGTGCTTATTACATTGGCGCGCTTTTACTTTTTGTTTTATCTAGTGCCGTAAAGCGAGACATTCTTAACAATTGGGGGTATAAAAATGGCATTGTTTATGGGTTATTACTCTCTGCCATCGGTGCATTTATCATGTTTCCTGCTACAGCTGGTGCAGCTCAAGGACAAACCGCCGTGTTTTATTTTGTACTCATAGTCTTATTTATTGTTGGCTTAGGTTTCTCCTTGCAACAAACTGCTGCAAACCCTTTTGTAATTGCACTTGGCGATCCTAAAACGGGATCACACCGTTTAAACTTAGCAGGTGGTATTAATTCCTTTGGCACCACCATTGGCCCCGTTGTAGTAAGTCTTATTATTTTTGGCTCCGCATCTTGGTCTACCAGTGAGTTGGCAACCATGATTACGACCAATAAAATTACATTAATTACAGTACAGTGGCTTTATGTTGGTGTGGGGCTATTATTCTTGCTTGCCGCTGCTCTATTTTACTTTTCAAAAAAACTACCTGCTCTTAAATCGGATACCGCTTTTGAGCCTGCACATAAAGCCAGAAATTTATTAATCATTTTAACGCTTATCGTCATTAGCTGTTTTGGCTATATTTTTAGCACCTATTCAGGTAATACTGAAGCTTCAGAAAGCTTAGAGCAAAGACGCTTAATAGTTCTTTTTATCACACTTTTTGCTGTGGTGGCAACGATTTTTATCGCAAATTCTAGTGCTTCTAAAGCCCCCGAAGGCTGGGGAGCTATGAAATACCCACAACTCGTTTTAGGCATGCTCGCTATCTTTACCTATGTTGGCGCAGAAGTGACTATAGGAAGTAATTTAGGGGAACTCTTGAAAAAAAGTATTGGAGACTCTGGATTAAACGGCATAGGTCTTCCTGTGTTAAATGACTCCGAGTTAGGAAAATACATTTCACTGTATTGGGGCGGTTTAATGATTGGCCGCTGGGTAGGTGCTATCGCCGTATTCAACCCTAGTAAAGGCTTAAAAAAAGCACTTCTTATCGTAGTCCCTTATATCGCTCTTGGGGTCATTGTTTTAGTCAACTCTATAAAATACAGTTTTTCTGGAGACGAAATCTTATTCTTTTCCATTTGCATCGCTGTTCAAATTTTAGGCTTTTTCTATGCTAAAGACAATCCCGTAACCACCTTAAAAACCTTTAGCCTACTGGGTGCTATTGCCATGCTAATTGGTTTGTTCTCATCTGGAAACATCGCATTATTTGCATTTTTATCTGGAGGTTTATTTTGCTCTATCATGTGGCCCTGTATTTTCACGTTAAGTATTGCTGGTTTAGGAAAATACACCTCTCAAGGTTCTGCTTTCTTAATTATGATGATTTTAGGAGGCGCTATCATCCCTCCTGTTCAAGGCAAATTAGCCGATGTTTTCAACATTCAATCTTCATATTGGATTGCTGCAGCTTGCTTTGCCTATTTACTGTTTTATGCCTTTCGCGCTAAAATAGTTCTTGATAAACAAAATGTAACGTACTAATTTTTGAGTTTCAAGGGAATTACACGCAACTTTTTGTAGTTTTGGTTTTCTTTCAAAATCAAACCCATGCAAGACCAAAAACGTCTTTTTCTAGTAGATGCTTACGCACTTATTTTTCGTGGCTATTATGCCTTTATAAAAAACCCTCGTATTAATTCTAAAGGTGAAGACACCTCTGCTATTATGGGATTTATGAATTCCCTTTTAGATGTGATTAAGCGGGAGCGTCCAGACCACCTTGCCGTTTGTTTCGACAAAGGAGGCAGTGCAGACCGTGTGGAGATGTATCAAGACTACAAAGCCAATCGCGATGAAACTCCCGAAGGCATAAAAACAGCAGTCCCTCATATTTACAATATTCTTAAGGCCATGCATATTCCTATCATGGTAAAAGAAGGCTATGAGGCCGACGACGTTATTGGCACTTTATCAAAACAAGCCGAAAAAGAAGGCTATAAAACCTACATGGTAACACCTGATAAAGATTTCGCG
>CAZLTR010000380.1:0-2023 GCA_964562415.1 uncultured Hyunsoonleella sp.
GTCAAGTATTAGGCGGTTCTAATTTCGCTGCTATAGAAATATCTGAAAGAACTTTAATAGACGAGATTTATCCCCCTTTTGAAGCTGCAGTGAAAGAAGCTAAAACATTAGGAATAATGGCATCACATGGCGATTTAAACGGTGTAGCAAGTCATGGTAATCGAGAATTACTAACAGGTGTATTACGTGACCAATGGGGCTTTGAAGGCTATGTTGTATCCGATTCTAATGATATTGCGCGTTTATTTTATTTTATGAATGTAGCCGAATCACCAGAGGCGGCAGCGCAAATGGGACTAGAAGCAGGTATCGATATCGATTTATACGCAGAAGATTCTTATGCTTATTTACCAGAAATGGTAAAGAAAAATCCAGAATTGGAAAAACTGATAGATCGTTCTGTGAGACGTGTACTGCGCACAAAGTTTATTTTAGGATTGTTTGACAATCCTTATATCGATATTGAAGCCGTAAAGACAGGTGTTCGTGCGGCATCGTCTTTAGCTTTGGCAAAAGAATCAGATTTAGAGTCTATAATCTTATTAAAGAATACAAATAAAATATTGCCTTTGGCAAAGGATAAAAAGACTAAAATTGCTTTATTGGGGCCTTTATTAAAGGAGAATACAGAAGCGATGTTTACATCTGTAGCAGGAGAAAACGTAACGTTTGTTGCAGAAAAAGGGTTCCATTTAACAAATGAAAAAGGAGGCGCTCCAGAAGTATTAGATAGAGACCCTAAAGCCATTGCAAGTTTGGTAAACAAAGCTAAATCTGCAGACCTTTCTATATTGTTTTTAGGAGGAGATAAATTTACATCTAAAGAGGCATATTTTAGTAACAGTACATTAGGAGATCGCGCGACAATAGATCCTGTAGGACCACAAGATGAGCTTATAGAAAAAATAAAAGCTTTAGGGAAACCAGTTATTGTAGTGTTAAAGCACAGACGTACGCTATCTATTAACATGATTTCTGAAAAAGCCGATGCTATTTTAGACACTTGGGATTTGAGTGAATTTGGAGATGAGTCTACAGCAAGAATTATATTTGGAGAGGTATCTCCATCTGGAAAATTACCTGTTACAGTGCCAAGATCTATTGGGCAGCTGCCATACCATTATAGTATGAAAGAGATCAACTATAAGAAAGAATATTTATTCTTAGAAAAAGGGCCCTTATATCCTTTTGGACATGGTTTAAGCTATGGTGATTTTAGTTATTCTGATTTGGCGATTTCAAACGCTGAAATCACACCTAATACCGAGTTAGAAGTTAGTGTTAAGGTAACAAATAATGGTACCATGAAAGCGAAAGAGGTGGTACAGATGTATATTAAAGATGAGATAGGTTCGGTGACCAGACCAGATAAAGAACTTAAAGGTTTTGAAAAAATAGAATTAGGTGCAGGAGAAAGCAAAACGGTAACCTTTAAGATAGCTCCAAAAATGTTAGAGTTTACAGGAATTGCTATGAAAAAAGTATTAGAAGCTGGAGATTATACTGTTAAAGTAGGGACCTCTTCAAAAACATATTTAGAAACAACCTTCAAATTAAAAAAATAAATAATGAACAAATCCGTATTAAAACTATTAATGTTTCTCACGCTTTTTAGTTGTTCTGTAGCACAAAAAACCGTAGCACAAAAAGCATTAGACAACGAAGGCATAAAAAAAGCAATGATTAAGGCTTTAGAGTGGCAAGAAGCACACCCTATTATAGCAATAGCACCTACAGATTGGACCAATGGTGCGTATTATATGGGAGTTTCCAGAGCACATAAAACGACGAGAAACATGATGTATATGGCGGCCTTAAAAAACCAAGCGTATTGGAACGATTGGCAAACGTATACGCGTTTACATCATGCTGATGATGTAGCGATATCTTACAGCTACATTTATATAGGTATGAATGATAAAAGGAAGAATTTTGTAGACTTAGAGCCTACAAAGAAGTTTTTAGATGCACATTTATACGAAGACGATGTTTGGAAGCAAGGAAAAGATAAAAGTGCTTTTGG
>CAZLTR010000381.1:0-2021 GCA_964562415.1 uncultured Hyunsoonleella sp.
ATTGTATCACATGAATTTTAGAGTAAGCCTCTACACCTCCCATGGCCTTATAAAGTGCTTTTACAATAGAGGTACACTTCGCATCCCCTGTTTGGGCATTAACTTTAAAAGTTACACTACTTAACCCCCAAAAAAAGAGAAGTGCTATTGTTTTATTGCGTAAGTGCGCGTGGTACATAAAAAAAATTAGTGTTGGCCTAAATTAGAAAAATCATTACTATTCTCAAAGTGAAAACAGCATTAGAATACTTTATAAGCTATCATCAGAAAACGGCATTTCAATTTTATGTGCTTTTCAAGCCTTATACCCCATCTGTTAGCATAAAATAGCCCCGAAATATCTTATTTTTGTCAACTAAATGAGTTTAAAGTGAAAAAAGACATCCACATTCCTAAAGTTGAAGGCGTATACATTGCTGTTGTTAACGAATACAATGCCATTTATAAAACCTACGATTGGAACGCTTATATCATCAACGATAAAGACATTGCTTTAGATATGGTCATTATCGTATCAGAAGGTTATTCTGAAACAAAGAAAACAGCCGCCTTTAGAAAAAAAATAGAGCAGCTTCCTAAAAAAAGTTACGCCAAAATAGAACTTTTACAAGAAGAGTTGTTTGCTTTAAACAACAGTTTTAAAGTCTCCTTTTTCGAAGGCAATACCATGTTCGACAAAACGTATCTGTTTAGAAAAAATACAATTAACACTAAAGCACTACAGCCCTTACCTTTAATGACTGCTAAGGGGGTTCTGGTAAAATAAATTAAAAACAAGTGACCTTCGCCTAATGCTGTGTCCAACTAAATGAAATGCTAAAAAATTAACTTTTTTAAGTAAATTAGCAATTCACTAACCTTAAAATATAAAAAACATGTTAAAAGAATTTAAAGAGTTTGCAATGAAAGGCAACCTTGTAGACATCGCCGTTGGTTTTGTTATGGGTGCCGCTTTTAAAGAAGTTGTAACATCCTTCACAGGAGGTATTGTATCACCATTAATTGGTTTGATTTTCGATTCGGACTTCAAAGCGTTACGATACAAATTAAAAGACGGTGTTGCTAATGATGCTGGAGAAATTGTAGGCGATGTGTTTTTAGAATACGGAACGTTCATCACCAATGTTATTGACTTTATTATTGTTGCTTTTGTAATGTTCTTAGTTGTAAAAGGTGTGAATAAAATGAAGAAGAAAGAAGAGCCAGCTCCAGAAGCTCCAAAAGGCCCTTCTCAAGAAGATTTACTTGCAGAAATTAGAGATTTACTTAAAAAATAACATGTTGTTAAATATATAACAAGCTGTTATTTCTTGTTAAAAAGCCCTTGTTTTCTAAAAATGAGGGCTCTTTTTATATTTAGAATAGTAATTAATATTTAGTTTTGCAGACGTATTCCAAACGAATACCACGTTTATGTAATAGTAAACCCTTGATTTAAAAGGTTTTCATCTATTACGAATAAAATTTAGAAATAATAAACACGAAACAGATGAAAGTAGCTGTAGTTGGCGCCACTGGTATGGTTGGCGAAGTCATGTTAAAAGTTCTAGCAGAACGCAATTTCCCTATAACAGAGTTAATTCCTGTAGCCTCAGAGCGTTCTTTAGGAAAAACGATAACGTACAAAGGAAAAGAATATAAGGTTGTTGTTCTAGAAACGGCAGTTGCTATGCAACCAGATATTGCTTTATTTTCAGCTGGTGGAGGCACCTCTTTAGAGTGGGCACCTAAATTTGCAGCCGTAGGCACTACGGTTGTTGATAATTCTTCGGCATGGCGTATGGATCCTACTAAAAAATTAGTGGTACCAGAAATTAATGCTAGTGAATTAACTAAAGAAGATAAAATTATTGCCAACCCTAATTGCTCTACCATACAGTTAGTAATGGCTCTAAACCCATTACATAAAAAATATAAAATGAAGCGTGTGGTTATATCTACCTACCAGTCTGTTTCTGGTACTGGTGTAAAAGCTGTACGTCAATTAGAAAATGAAATTGCTGGTATAGAAGGCGAAATGG
>CAZLTR010000382.1:0-2016 GCA_964562415.1 uncultured Hyunsoonleella sp.
TATCTGGAGATGCTAATTTTTTATCCCCTTTAATTTTATCAAAAGCAATGAAAAA
The DNA here is from genome assembly GCA_964562415.1 of uncultured Hyunsoonleella sp. Lineage (GTDB taxonomy): Bacteria > Bacteroidota > Bacteroidia > Flavobacteriales > Flavobacteriaceae > Jejuia. The sequence continues at coordinate 56 of CAZLTR010000382.1, forward strand.
ATCCTCTAGATAAGTGTTCTGACTGTTCTTTTGAAGTTCTGAAGCATTGTCTAAAGCGGTATTAAACACAACATCTTTAGTGTTATTTGCCAAACCTTTTAAGATATCTTTTACAGACACTTGCAATATAACGTTTAGCCCTCCTTTAAGGTCTAACCCTAAGTTCATGGCTTTTTGCTTCACTTCGTTATAGGTATATTTTGCTACGCCTATATTAAATACGGTATCTGTAGCTTTTGCTTCTAGATACTGTATTTCTTCTAAACTACGTTTTACACGATAGTCGTCTTCTGTGTCTGGAATTTTTGTAACGGCTAATTCCTTCGCCTCTTTTTCAATTTGATTCGCCTTAAACGTGAATGATAATTGGTAAATACTTACCAAACCAAACAACACAGCGAACAATTTTACTAGTCCTTTATTTTGCATTTTTAGTTGTAATAGTGCTAAACTTCAAAGCAATGGGTTGCTTTTGTGGTTTTAGCGGTTTTTAATAGTTGTAATTATGTGCCTTTTGCATAGTGCAAAAATGGCGTTGTGTACACTTAGAGCACAACTCTAAAATGTATTTTTATTTGAAGTTTGTATGGAAAAGAGAGCTGTAAACCTCTCCCTTAATTTAAGATCTTGGGCCTGCGCGCCCTTCAGGAAGTCGTTTTAATGCATTTTGTAATGCAATAGCAGTACCACAAGGTGCTGTTTTACGTCTTAAATCTAATACATAAGTCTCGTAGGCTGCTAATGTAGCTAAAGCTGTTCCTGAGAAGGTATTGGGCTTAGAAAAGCGATCGCCTTTAGTTTCCAGTTCTAAAACTGTAGTCCCTGTACCGTCTACACCAGAATCACCGTCTAATGTATTCTGAATTTCGTAAACGTCTAAGTTATAACTTAAGGTCTCATTCTGTACAGGCCACGCGTCTGTTTCTTCAGACAGGCCTAATTCACCTCTAATACGTTTGCTAAGCTTTTGCTTTATTTCGCCTATTGGTATAGCACTATGGTAGCTTATTTTTAGCTTGCCATTTGTGTTTTCTTTAATCTTAACATGAGTAGCGCCAAGATTTGAAAGTGCGTCTTCAACAACGTAAATTGTACGCTGTGCGTCTTCTATATTTAGAACTTGAGCATTAAGTTCTAAGACAATTTCTTGATTAGGCACAGCCATTTGCTGCTGTAATACAGCACCAATAACAGCCAGTAGTAAATATAAAAAAATAAAGACTGTATTTCTACAGTCTTTATATTAAATTGTATTTAAATGAATGCGTCTTAACGTTTCTGTTATCTAAAACTGGTTAGAAACAAAACCTATATATAAGAGCAAACCTAAGAAGTAAAGGTTTACAGCTCTAATAAGCCGTTTGTTTTGGTTACACCTTCTGCACTTGTTTTTAAGTGTACTTTTTCAGCATCGCTTAATGGAATATCTATTATTTTTTCAATACCGTCTTTTCCTAAAATTACAGGTACTCCAATACAAATATCATTTAAACCATATTCACCTTCTAAGTAAGTAGAACAAGGGAAAATTTTCTTTTGGTCACAAGCAATAGCTTGTACCATACCACTTACAGCGGCACCTGGTGCATACCAAGCAGAGGTTCCTAATAACTTCGTTAAAGTTGCACCACCTACTTTAGTATCTGCAGCGACTTGCTCTAAGCGTTCTTCTGTTAAAAATTCTGAAACTTTTATACTACTTCTTGTCGCATGGCTTGTTAAAGGCACCATACCTACATCGCTATGACCTCCTATTACCATACCATCTATATCGCTAATAGGCGCTTCTAAAGCCTCTGCTAATCTGTATTTGAAACGCGCAGAATCTAAAGCACCACCCATACCAATAATTCTATTCTTTGGTAAGTCTGTAGTTTTGTGCACCAAATACGTTAAGGTATCCATTGGGTTACTCACTACGATAATAATTGTATTTGGAGAATGAGAAATTAAGTTAGAAC
>CAZLTR010000383.1:0-2006 GCA_964562415.1 uncultured Hyunsoonleella sp.
TTTATGACCTTAGAGGTTTTAGATAAAACAGAAGGGATAACAAAGGATAATGTTCTAAACATGTGTACCGATCCGGGGACTTTTTGTTACAGCGAATTAAAGCTTAAAAATAACCAACATCCAATTTATGCTTTAAATAATGGTAAAGTAGGAGGCGGTATTCGCACACAAAGTATTACAGTAAATGATGGCATAAGTAATATCGCAACTACAGAGTACAGTTATATAAACCCAAATACCAATAGAATTTCAGGAATCACTTCTTATGCGCCATCAAATGAAGCTAAAGGCGTTCCATATGTGTCCGAATTGCCACCTCCAATGGTCACTTACGAGCATGTTAAGATGATAAATAAAGATGGTAATGGTAATGAATTGGGCAGCACAGCCTACCAATTTGGAGTTTTGGAACCTTTTCATACAGAGCCAGGCTATATTTACAGTTTGGGAGAAGCCTTTAAAGTTAAAGAAAACCAAAATGAAACGATTTCATTTAGCAATACAAATGCTATTCTAAATAAATATACAATACACAATTGTTTGGGGAGTATAGGGCGTCTAAAATCTACAACAACATACAATAAAGAAGGTGAAATTTTAAGTAGAACAAGAAATAATTTTAAGACAGATTTAGATAATGTGGGTGAAATAGGGGTGACGCAAGAATCTTATAAAAGCTATAAAGCAGCTAAGGCAACACCAGGTTCTAATATGGATAATGCTAACTATTATGTAAGCTCAACCAGTCGTATTAACTATCCTAGTGTTACAGAACGCACCACAAATACGCAGGCTAATTACAGTGCAACCACTTATTTTGAAAAGTATGATTTTTTATCAGGACAAGTATTAGAAACGCGTACGGTAGACAGCAAAGGTCGCGAATTTAGAACCGAGCTCACACCAGCCTATACGGAGTCTGAATACAATCCATCATCAGGGTATGGTATGGGAAGTAAGTTAGATGATCCTACCAATAAAAATATGCTTACCCAAGAGGCGATGACAAAAACCTACTTAAAAGTAGGAGATCAATGGAAAGAGACAGGAGTAGGCATTACCACATGGAATAACTATTGGACGTATACTGATCATGCAGGAACAACAACGACATCAACAGCAAATAATTTGAAGATATGGCGTAAGCATAAAACCTATGTTTGGGATGGAGCGACAAATGCCAATGGTACATTAAAAGACTTTGATGGGGTTGATGATAATTTCAATTGGGCAGTACAAACCAATGCTAACGAGATTGTGCAAACTAATAGCAAATGGCAAAACGTATCTACCACCACCAAGTACGATCATTATTCTATGCCATTAGAACAGCGGGATATCAATAACAACCATGCTTCTACAAAGATGTGTGATAAAGAGGGTAAAGTGTTAGCGGTGAGTAATGCCAAATACACAGATATGTATTTTAGTAGTGCAGAATATAAGACCGATAATTACTATGGAGGACAGGTAAAAGCGCTGCGCCAAACAAATACGAATGCCCATACAGGACGTTATTCAGAACAGGTAAATACTAATGAGCAAGGCTTTCTTGCTAATTTACCATCAAACGGAGATCGCATAGGAGTTAAAGCGAAGTTTAAGGTTTCTGTATGGATCCATAAAGGCAATCATGCCAATGCTAGAATACATATTAACGGAGTTAAAAAAGAGTTTAATGGAGAAGAAGTTTTTGCTGGGAATTGGGTATTAAAAACTCATTATGAATCTCTCAGTACAGGAATAGAATCTGTTTATATTACTTCGAATAGCGGTGTTATTTATGCCGATGATTTTATGCTACACCCAGTAGCATCAGCAATGACAGGCTACGTATACAACCAATGGGACGAGCTGTGGTATATTATAGGCAATACAGGTTTAGGGTCTAAATTCGAGTACGATGCCGCAGGCCGATTAACCACCACGTATACCGAGGTTGCCGATTTTAATGGCGTAGGTTCTGGAGGCTTTAAGAAAATTACAGAGAACAGTTACCATTATAA
>CAZLTR010000384.1:0-2005 GCA_964562415.1 uncultured Hyunsoonleella sp.
GTTCGTATGCGGTAACATTCGTTAACATCTGATACGAAGATTTTTCCATCACCTACTTCTCCAGTTGCAGCAGATTCTAATAAGGTCTTAATAGTAATTTCTTCGAAATCATCATTAACAACAATAGATAAGTGTCTGCGTTGTATGTCACTAGTGCTATAAGATACACCTCTGTAAACATGGCCTTCTTTTTCGTTACCTAAACCAGTAACATCCCAATAAGAGAAAAAGTTAACGCCTACATTGTGCAAGGCATCTCTAACGCTACTGTATTTAGATTTTCTTATAATTGCTTCAATTTTCTTCATTTGTGTTTTTCATTATTAGTTAGAATTCAAAAATAAGTTATATTATTTTAAAACTCATTCTAAATCAACTTTCTAACATTAGTGTTATATAAGAAAAGAATGTCATGAGATATAAAATCTTAGACATTCTTTTAAAGTTAATATATTTAAACTGTAATTTTTATTAATCTTCCATCTCTCTTTGTCTCTTACCAGGGTAAGCTAAAGCACCGTGCTCAGAAAGATCTAATCCTTCAATTTCTTCTTTTTCAGTCACTCTTAATCCTAATGTCTTTTTAAGTACAGTTAAGAAAATTAAAGAGGTTACCACAGCCCATATAGCATAGGCCAAAGTTCCGATAAGTTGTGTTACAAATTGACTAGAACCACCACCGTTAAGTAAACCAATGCCAGCATCGCCATCTATGCCCCATAAACCAATAACTAAAGTACCCCATGCACCACATATACCGTGTACTGAAAATGCACCTACAGCGTCGTCTATTTTAAGTTTTTGTTCTACAAATTCCATAGAGAATACTACGATAATACCACCGATGAAACCTGCTAATATAGCACCGCCTTCGCCCATGTTGCCACAACCAGCAGTAATACTAACGAGTCCTGCTAAAGCACCATTTAAGGTCATATCTAAATTTGGTTTTCCATATTTTATCCATGATAAAATTAAAGCGCCTAAAGCACCAGCAGAAGCGGCTAAATTTGTAACTAAAACCACCATAGAAGCACCTACGGCATCATCGCCACCCCATGCTAATTGAGAACCACCATTAAAACCAAACCATCCAAACCAAAGGATAAATACACCAATAGTTGCTAATAATTTGTTGTGTCCTGGAATAGAAACGGCTTTGCCATCGATATATTTTCCTAATCGAGGACCTACTAAAATAGCAGCTACTAAAGCAGCCCAACCACCTACAGCGTGTACAATAGAAGAACCTGCGAAGTCGATAAAGTTCATTTTAGCTAACCAACCATCGCCATTCCATTGCCATCCTCCTGCAATAGGGTAGATAAATGCGGTTAACACTACAGAGAAAATAATGTATGTTGTATATTTTGTTCTACCTGCAATAGCACCAGATACAATGGTAGCAGCAGTAGCACAAAATACAGTTTGGAAAAATAAATCGGCAGGGCCTTGGTTGTACATAAGACCACTCCAGCCAATCCAGCCATTAGTATCTCCATACATAAAAGAATACCCAATAAACCAAAATACTAAAGATCCTACGGCGATATCCAAAACGTTTTTCATCGCGATGTTTACCACGTTTTTAGAACGTGTCATACCAGACTCCACTAATGTGAATCCTGCTTGCATTAAGAATACTAGAATACCAGAAATAAGCATCCATAACATTCCCATGTCGCCTTCAACAGCGGCAGTGTCTTGCATTATAAGGGGCATGTTTAATAATGACATAATATTTATTTTTAATGGTTAGTAATGAAATAAAGCAAGTTCCTTTTTCATAAAGAACTTGCTCTATTCTTTATTTTATATATTTTGTGTTCGCTTAGAACGTGTAGATTGCAGCTAATGTGAAAGCAGCTAAACTATCTGTTCCTACACCATCACTGTCTACGAAGTTTCCGTAAAATTGACCATCATCTTGATTAGTTAAAGCATCTAATCTAATTTCTGGCTTAATGATTAAGTTATCAACTGTATAACTTCCTGTTAAAGTAGT
>CAZLTR010000385.1:0-2003 GCA_964562415.1 uncultured Hyunsoonleella sp.
TTTTAATATAAAATACCGTATTTTTACACAAATAACTACCGATTAACAAGCCACTAAAGTACCCTGTAAAAAATGGCAAACCCACTACACCCTACTATTATAAAGCGCATAGAAGAACGCGTTTCTAAATTAGAAGCCGATTTAAAGGTTCATAAACCTTTATCTAAATTAGATAGCAAATGGCTTACGTTGAAACGTTCCCTTTACAAAAAGGACCAAGAGCGCTTTGATGCATCCACCTTAGCCTGTCTTGATAAATTGAACCCTCATTTAGGTTACGATTGGCGTGTTGGGCCTCCAAAACGTATTAGAGCTAAAGGTGTAGACTTAGATGGTTTACTAGAGCGCCTTAAGAACGGCGCAAAACTAACAAGCTCTGAAAAGGCTTGGATTTCGACACAGCGACAGCATTTTCGAAAAAATCCAAACCAATTTCCAAAACTAAACCAAACGTTTTTAGACCAATTAATTCCCTATATAGGATACGACTGGAGAGCAGCCAGCCAGAGAATTGTTATAGCAATGGATACAAATATAGCTAAGATTATAGAAGCATTAAAGGCTGGTAATCCTATCCCTAAAGCGTTAAAACGATGGTTAACGGTAAAGGGAGAACGCTATAGTGAGGCACCAGAGCGCTTTAGCACTACAGATATAGAAAAACTAGACCGTCTCAATCCGTTTTTAGGCTACTCATGGCAAAATTACCAAGGCGATCAAGAGCGACAGGCAGCACAAATGTTTGCAACATTAGAAGCAATTTTACAACAAAGTAAGCCTATACCTTTAGAATGCAAAAAGTGGCTATATGCGCAAAGAGCAGCATACCTCAGTCGGCCTAACACCTATTCAAAAAAAAGACGAGAACGCTTAGATACTCTTATTCCATTATTAGGATATGATTGGAAAATAGCATTACAAAAAAAGAGAAGGCCTTCTGGTATTATGGAGCGTGTCGCTTTGATTAAAACAAAATTTAAGGAAGGCTTAGAATTAGACCAAAATGACAAAAGGTGGGTAGAAGACCAACGGCGCCAGTATACAAAAAATAAGCAAGCACTATCTCAAGCAAACTTAGAGCTATTAGATACACTTAATGTGTATCTAGAAATACCATGGGATAAAACAAAGGTGGAATGGCTGCAAGAACAAAGAAACACCTTCGACCATTACATCAATCACATCACCAAAGCACAAAAACCATTTAAGGACTTAGGGCGTCCTTATGTGGTCTGGATCTTAGCGCAACGCCAAAACTACCATGATAACCCAGCAGCTTTTACCAGTGAAGAATTGCAAAAATTAAACAGTTTAACTCCTATTTTAAAGCGCGAATGGCATGCGTTTCCTAAAAAAAAGTACGACAAAGATCAATTTAAATGGCGCTACAAAACCATAAAAGAAAAATTAGAACAGGATGTTGCATTAACGCCAGCAGAAAGAAAATACCTTAGCTTAAAAAGAACGCAATACTTAGAAGGCCGTTTTGATGATCCTGAGGCGATAGCGCTTTTAGACAAACTCAACACCTTCTTAGGATACGATTGGAAGGAGGCTCCAGCGGTAAAACTTAAAATGAGATCATTTACAGATTGTATAAATGAGATTAGGAAAAAGCTTAAAGCCCATGAAGCATTAAATAAAAGACAAAAAGAGTTTTTAAGGAGACAGCGTGCGCAGTATCTAAAATCGCCTAAAGCATACCCAAAAACAAAGTATAATGCTCTGGAAACACTTATACCGCTTTTAGGTAGAGACTGGAAAGTAAAACTTAAGCAATACGGCATCGCATTAGAGTTTGAGGTTAGAGCCTACCACATAGAACAGCATCTTATAATGGGTAAGTCCCTTACCACCGAGGAAGAAGATTGGCTGCGAAAACATCGCTTAATATACCGCAGAGACCCTAAACTATTCGATAAAAAGCGTAAACACATTTTAGATGCTATGATTCCTGTTTTGGGTTATGATTGGAAAACGTATAAAAGAGAACGTGATGCTGC
>CAZLTR010000386.1:0-1997 GCA_964562415.1 uncultured Hyunsoonleella sp.
TTTGCCTAGTAAATTAAGATTAGGCCCATTAATTATTATTAGTTTTTTCATGATTCAAAAATATTAAAATTAATTCAAGTAGTCATACACTAAACTCTTATCCTAAACTAAAATTAAAAAATTCTAATATTTGTTTAACCTTCACAAATTCTATACAATCACACCATTCGCACATAAAAAAAGCTCTTACATTTCTGTAAGAGCCATTATATTTTGATTTGTTACTTAATTGGTAACAAATCTTGCAGGTAATTATTTCTTAATTATTTCCAATAGTGAATAAAAGACCTATGTTTATTGAAAAATCACTAACAGAAGCATCTCCCGATTTTCCTGCGTTCAAATACGCAAGGTTCATATTTAAAACACCGTACTTAAAACCTAAAGCTGGACGTAAAGCAAACCCCGAAGAGCTCTCTCCTTCTACTGTTGTGCCAGCTACCTCTAGATCTACAGAACCAACATTAGCTAAACCTAAACCAAGGCTACCGTAAGGTCTAAATCCGTCTTCAGAAAAATAATACCTTCCATTTAATAAATAACTTGAAATCGCTACAGCACCTACAGATGCTCCATTAACGTCTCCACCAGCTAAAAAATCGCCTTGAGCAATAATAGATACATCGATATCTTCAGTAACAGCGTAACCTAATTCAAAACTACCAGTTATACCACCATCTGTGAAATCGGCAATATCTCCTAAAGGAATTGCATAACCCGTACCAAAACCAAGTCTAACCTGAGCATTTACACCAAATCCTAGCAACGCTATCGCTGCAACAAGTAATAATTTTTTCATAATTTTAAGTTTAAATATTGTTTATAACTTTAGCAAACCTAGCATATTGAATTGAGAAAAACAAAATAAAATTGCATTTAATCGAGAAAAACATATATTTCACCCCGTAAATATTAGGATTTGCTAATAAAATTCATGTTAATGTTTTTTTGTGAATTCTATATAATTTGCATTATTTTTACTCAATATGAAATGGGATCAAGCTTTAAAAGATTATAGACTCTACCTTAACATTGAACGTGGTTTATCTCAAAATTCTATTGAAAGTTATACCATGGATGTTTCTAAATTGATAACTTATTTAGAACTCCATAGTATCTCGGAATCTCCAATTGACATCTCCAGCGAAATTATTAAAGGCTTTGTATATGACGTGTCTAAATCGTTAAATGCGAGGTCTCAATCGCGATTAACCTCTGGATTACGCAGTTTTTTTTCTTATTTAGTTTTTGAAGATTACCGCAAAAACAATCCCGTAGATCTTATAGAATCTCCTAAAATAGGACGTAAACTTCCTGATACTTTATCTGAAGACGAAATTGATCGCATTATTAAGGCTATTGATTTAAGCAAGCCAGAAGGCGAAAGAAATAGAGCAATGTTAGAAATACTTTATGGCTGTGGCTTGCGCGTAAGCGAACTCATTAATTTAAAACTTTCCGACTTGTACTTTAGTGAAGGTTTTATTAAAGTAACAGGTAAAGGAGATAAACAGCGTTTTGTTCCTATTTTAGAAACTACAATAAAGTATATCAACATATACCGAAATAAAGTAAGAGTACATAGGCCTATACAACCTGGTTTTGAAGACACCTTATTTTTAAATAGAAGAGGCAAACAGCTTACCAGGGCTATGATTTTTACAATTATAAAACAATTAGCTAAAGCTATAGACCTTAAAAAAAATGTGTCTCCGCATACCTTTAGACATTCCTTTGCGACACATCTGTTACAAAATGAGGCCGATTTAAGAGCTATACAGCTCATGTTAGGCCACGAAAGCATAACAACTACCGAAATATATGTACATTTAGACAAAAGCCATTTGGCAGAGGTCGTGGCAAAATATCACCCGCGCAAATAAACGTTTTAAGAGTTTCACCTAAATGGATGGCTTAAAATTTGTAAAATCGTCTCAGTTAGTATAGAACTCATCTTGACGTTTTGTTTTTAACCGAAAATGAGTTGAAATTTAACC
>CAZLTR010000387.1:0-1991 GCA_964562415.1 uncultured Hyunsoonleella sp.
TATTGTTCCTATATTTGATGTAAAGGTAGCCGTACCGTTAACATGTAGCTTTTCGTCAGGATTTAGTGTGCCAACACCTACATTTCCTGTATTATCGTCTATAACAAGCCTTGTCGTTCCCTTTGTTTGTAATATTAAATCACTAGTATACGAACTAAAGGCATTCTCTAAAGAATAAACAGGTTTATTAAAGACTACTCCGGGTCTGTCTGTATATATATGAGCCCAATGTGTATTTTGCGCTCCAATATCTATTCGTCCGTGATCCGACTGAATTCTTAATGCCCCTCCTCCAATACTACCTCTTATGTTTCCTTCCACATGAAGTTTTTCTTTAGGGTTGGTTGTTCCAATACCAACATTGCCTTCTGGAAACAATACTTTATCTACATCTAATCCTGTACTTCTTTCTATTCTAAAAGCCCATTTGCCATCTTCATAATTATCGGTTTGCGTTGATACTGTAAAATTACCTCCACTAGAAGACATCGTCCACATTTTTTCACCCACGGGCTGTGACAAATCACTAAGACTCATACCTGTAAAGCCATTACGTCCATACCAAGCTTGTATCCATGATGGCATATCATCTTCTCTATTCCCAACAATTAATCGTTCGGTTTTTGTCGCACCTTTAACATCTAATCTAGCATTTGGTGTATCTGTGCCTATACCAATATTGCCTTCTGGAAATAATACTTTATCTATATCTATACCCGTACCTCTTCGAATGCTAAACCCTACTTTTGCATCTCCAAAATCATCTGTTTGTGCTAGCATATTAAAATTACCACCCGTTGTAGATAAGGTCCACAACTTTTCATTTAGAGGCTGAGAGGTTTCATTAATAAAAATATTTGCATAATTAGTACCTTCATACCAAGCAGTTGCAAAATCAGGCACACTATTTCTATTGCCAACGACTAACTGCTTAGTTTTAGTTGTTCCATTAACATCAAGTCTATATTTTGGAGCCGCTGTAGCAATGCCCACATAACCTAACTGCGTAATTCGCATTTTCTCACTTCTATAATTAGCCCCAGTAGAAAAACTAATACCGTCAAAGGCGTTAATACTTAAACCATCTGGTGTTGAACCATTACCGTTATGATCATAATTAAGAATTGATATATTATACTGATTTGCTGCACTATAATTCTCTCTAAAAAAAATACCATTATTATTTCCCTTATCAAAGACATCTAGAAGCAAACTTCCATCAACATGCAGCTTTTCTTTTGGAGCTGTAGTTCCAACACCAACATTACCGCCCGTGTCTGTAATTTGCGCAAAACCTAAATACCCAAAACATAAAATAATAATTAGTGTACTTTTTTTCATCATTCTCGTATTAAATTTATTTTATAACTTTCCGTAATTTTTTGTAAAACCATCATACCAATGGTTTAAAATAAAAACCAAAGATATTACAGCCCAAATTTACTAAGTTTATTTTTTTTTATGCTAAATCAAACCTTACAGTTTTGTAAGGTTTGATAAAAAAGCAATCAATTGATATACAGTATTTTAACCAATTATAGAGATTCTATTTTAGGTAAAACCTTAGTAAAAACTAAGGTAAAATCCTTTTTATTTGTTAATTTTCAAAAAAATAGAAGCGTAAATTCACAACTTAGTTCTCTAAAATTTCTGTAAAATGCAGCTAATTAATACCTTTATTATAAGCCTAAAAAAGGCAAAAATAAGTAATGTAATTTGTTATAGAAATGACCAACGCTCTCAAAGTACACGCTATCGATGATCACTCAAAATAATGCATTACAGCATAATAAAAATTTAAATGCTTTATATTATATCATTAAATGACGTAGACTTGTACCTTAAATCTGCCGCTATAGCGTATTAAAAAACCTGTTAAACGTTTCCGCCTAACAGGTTTCATATTATTTGTACGCTAAAAAACTAACTTAATTAGTTATTCAAAGCTTCTGCTCCACCAACAATTTCTAAAATCTCATTAGTAATGGCTG
>CAZLTR010000388.1:0-1966 GCA_964562415.1 uncultured Hyunsoonleella sp.
CCTTTAGTATTCCACATTTTTCCAGAAGTACGAATCATGGCAGGCATAGAGGCATCTATAATAACATCACTAGGAACGTGTAAATTTGTGATGCCTTTATCTGAGTTTACCATCGCTAAAGCTGGTCCATTTTGGTAAGCAGCTTCTATGTCTGCTTCAATTGCTTTGCGTTGCGCTTCTGGGAGTTCTTGAATTTTTTCTATTAAATTTCCAAAACCTGAATTCACATTAACTCCTAAAGCATCTAAAGTAGCTCCGTGTTTTGCGAATACATCTTTAAAGAATACTTTAACAGCATGACCAAATATAATAGGATCACTTACCTTCATCATAGTTGCTTTCATATGTAATGAAAACAAGATGCCTTGGGCTTTTGCATCTGCAATTTCTTTTTCAAAAAAGCTTAATAAGGCTTTTTTGCTCATTTTAGTAGCGTCTATAATCTCACCTTTTAAGAGCGAAAGACCTTCTTTTAATGAGATTGTTGTACCGTTAGCATCTGTATGTGTAATAGAAATATCGGTAGCATCATCAAGTGTCACAGAAGTCTCATTGTGTGCAAAATCACCATCGGTCATTGTGGCCACATGGGTTTTAGAATCTGAAGTCCATTCCCCCATAGAATGTGGGTTGTTCTTTGCATAATTCTTCACGGCTTTAGGTGCACGTCTGTCACTATTCCCTTCACGAAGTACTGGGTTTACAGCACTACCTTTAATTTTATCATAGCGGCCTTTAACATCTTCTTCTTCAGCATTAGCTGGAGTGCTAGGATAATCTGGAACAGCAAAACCTTTAGTCTGTAATTCCTTTATCGCGGCTTTAAGTTGTGGTATAGAGGCACTAATATTTGGGAGTTTTATGATATTAGTCTCTGGCTTTTTCGCCATTTCACCAAGTATTGCTAAATCGTCTGAAACACGTTGTTCTTCTTTTAAAAAATCAGGAAAAACAGCCAGTATTCTTGCTGCTAAAGAAATATCTCTAGTTTCAATATCAATACTAGATGATTTTACAAATGCTTCAACGATAGGTAAAAATGAACACGTAGCTAAAGCTGGTGCCTCGTCGGTCTTAGTATAAATGATTTTAGACATGTGTGTCGTGTTTTTTTGAATTATTAGAAAGCTAAAAAAAGAAATGAAAAGACGATTTATTTTTAGCGACTGCGAATATACAAAAATTGATAATCATTTTTAGTGAATGTTCCAATGAAAAGCCACTAAGACTGATACAATTACTAGAATACTAATAAAATTTATGTGAGATATGAATTTGTCAAGAATTACGAAGCAATAGTGCTAAAAAAACAAAAGCCACATCATTTTAGAATAACATTTCTATAAGATATGGCTTTTTTGAAATAGCGACATTATAAAATTTGGTCTCTCAACTAAAGGGGATTTAAACATTATTTAAATCATTTCAAATTTTAGAAGTCAATACTTCAACGAAACACGTTACGATTTTCAAAATGTATTGTTACTCTTATCGGTGTTTCAGTGGATTGTTTTTCGTTACAATTTAAACTTAAAATTACTTTGAATTTTACAGTAACTTATTGGCTTAATGCTTAGAGGCCAATATTAAATTATAATAAAGTTCAGCAGGTTACTTGCATACTATTAGCATATAATTTAAAAAAACAATGATTATGTAAAAGAACTATATGATAGATTCAGTAGTTTGATTATCAATAGTTTAAAATTACAATAAATTTGTGTAATTACCAAAAAAGATCACGTTTTAGATATTAAATGGTTATAAACATTGGTTGTTAACTTTTGTTAATAACTCTTATTTTAGGAAAGGCTAAAGAAAACTGTTGTTGTTTAAATGCCCTCAATACGCTTTGACGATTTTGGTATTACTTATGTATTTTATCTTGTAAAGTTTCAGGACTGCACATAGAACTCGTCTTGACTTTTTCTATTTCCTAAAAAATGGCTGAAATTCACCCATATTT
>CAZLTR010000389.1:0-1953 GCA_964562415.1 uncultured Hyunsoonleella sp.
ATGCAAGACCCCACGTCCAAACACCATAAACTTATCGGCACTATTGGTCTCTTCTACTCTTAATGCTAAGTTTTTCTCTAACTCTTTCGTTAAACGTTCTTTGATATGGCGAGAGGTTACAAATTTACCATCCTTACCAAAGAAAGGCGAATCGTTAATTGTAAACAACATGCTCATGGTAGGCTCATCTATGGCTATTGTTTTTAAACCTTCAGGGTTTTCCCAATCGGCTACAGTATCTCCAATTTCAAAACCTTCTAAACCTACTATCGCGCAAATATCGCCTGTTTGTACTTCTTCTACTTTTAGACGGCCTAAACCTTCAAAAATATGTAGTTCCTTAATTTTAGACTTCACAATGCTGCCATCGCGCTTTACTAAAGATATATTCTGACCTACTTTTAAGGCGCCACGTGTTAAACGTCCAATCGCAATTCGTCCTGTAAAAGACGAAAAATCTAAAGACGTAATTAACATTTGTGTCGTGCCTTCAACTATTTTAGGTTCTGGAATGTGTTCTATCACCATATCTAATAAAGGCTCAATATTTTCCGTTTGGTTTTGCCAATCGTCACTCATCCAGTTATTCTTGGCCGAACCGTAAACTGTTGGAAAATCGAGTTGCCATTCTTCAGCACCTAACTCAAACATTAAATCAAATACCTTTTCATGTACTTCATCTGGCGTACAATTCTCTTTATCAACCTTATTAACTACCACACAAGGTTTTAAACCTAAATCAATTGCTTTTTGTAATACAAATCGCGTTTGTGGCATAGGCCCTTCAAAAGCATCTACTAACAATAATACACCATCGGCCATGTTTAAAACACGTTCTACCTCACCACCAAAATCGGCGTGACCAGGGGTATCAATAATGTTAATTTTAGTATCCTTATAAATAACAGATACGTTCTTAGATGTAATTGTAATACCTCTCTCGCGTTCAAGATCATTATTATCAAGAATTAAATCACCAGTGTTTTCATTTTCACGAAATAATTGACAATGGTACATGATTTTATCAACCAAAGTCGTTTTTCCGTGATCTACGTGTGCAATAATTGCAATATTTTTTGTCTTTTTCATACTGAAAGGCTTGTTTGAGCGTGCAAATGTACTGCTTATTTTGGTATTTCATTAAAATTTCGGTATATATTACGCATCTATTGTAATCATGACGGTACGTTTTCGACGAATTGGGAGTCATTTTGTAAAACCCTCAAACAAAACACCTCATGTCATCTCTTAGATTAAAAAAGCACTCTGCACGTATCCCTTATTTATACTTTATAATAGCAACAATAAGCGTATTCACAATATTTAATAAAAATTTAGGATGGGCTGCATTCCCTATTCTCCTTTTTGCGATTCCTTTTATTTGGCAAGTCTTAAAACCCAATAAAGCTCTTAATATCACATTAGGCATTACCTTTAGTTGTTTATCCTCTTATGCCGTAATCGCCTACTTGCTTAGTTTAGGGTATACTACAAATTTAACACCTAACCTTGTAGTATATGCTGGTATTTTTGTGACTCTAAGTTTTTTAATGGCACTTTGGATTATTAAAAACAGCTTAAATAAAAGCTTTTGATTTTAACTACCTTTGTAGCTACAATTAAAAGCACATGATATTAAACGATATTCCTAAATTAAAACACGCCAATTCCAATACTTTCTTCTTACTCTGTGGGCCTTGTGCCATTGAAGGCGAAGACATGGCGTTACGCATCGCAGAAAAAGTAATTTCTATTACAGATAAACTAAACATCCCTTACATATTTAAAGGCAGTTTTAAAAAAGCCAATAGGAGTCGGATTGACAGTTTTACGGGTATTGGAGATGAAAAAGCTTTAAAAATTCTAAAGAAAGTCTCTGAAACTTTTGATGTGCCTACAGTAACAGACATTCATGAAGTTTCAGATGCTGCATTGGCTGCTCAATATGTAGAT
>CAZLTR010000390.1:0-1937 GCA_964562415.1 uncultured Hyunsoonleella sp.
TAATAGAATACAGGTTATATTAGAATGTACTGAGCATAAAGGAACTGGGCACCCAGGAACATCAAGATACATTACTACAAAAAATAAAAAGAATACGCCAGATAGAATGGAGTTAAAGAAATTTAACCCTATTTTAAAGAAAATGACGGTTCATAAAGAAATTAAGTAATTAGGTTTTACAATATTTTGTAAACCAAAAAAGTAAAGTACAAAGCCATGGCAAAGAAAGCAGTAGCATCGTTACAAACAGGTTCTAAGAGGTTAACCAAAGCTATAAAAATGGTAAAATCTCCAAAAACAGGAGCTTACATGTTTGTAGAATCCGTAATGAGTCCAGACTTAGTAAACGATTTCTTAAAAAAGAAATAAGCGTTTATTTGTTATAATATTATAAGCTGCTGTCTGTAAAGACAGTAGCTTTTTTTATATTTACCATTCAAATTTTTAAATGACAATATTTCAGGTTGAGTATAAAGGCAGGGAATTTGTTACGATTTGAGTGTGTTATCTAAGTGTCTGTTTTAGGCTTTTTAACTTTATAGGGAGTTTCTACAAAAGCGAAGCATGACGAAAGGTAGTATTTAAACCAAAATATAAAAACCAATACATACGGTAAAACGTTTAACCCATAAACCACAATAAATGAGCTTTTTCAAAAAAATATTTTCTTCAGAAAAGAAAGAAACCTTAGACAAAGGATTAGAGAAATCTAAAACGAGTTTTTTTGGTAAATTGAGTAAAGCTGTTGCGGGAAAATCTAAGGTAGACGATGACGTATTAGATCATCTAGAAGAAATTTTAGTGTCTAGCGATGTTGGGGTAAATACAACACTCAAAATTATTGAACGTATAGAAGCTCGTGTTTCTAAAGATAAATACTTAGGTACCGACGAGTTAAATAAAATACTAAGAGAAGAAATTGCAGGGTTACTTTCTGAGACGAATTCTGGAGAAGAAACCGAATTTACCATACCTAAGGGCAATACACCTCATGTCATTATGGTGGTGGGTGTTAACGGTGTGGGGAAAACAACAACTATAGGTAAGTTGGCCAGCCAGTTTAAAAAACAAGGCTTAAAGGTGGTTTTAGGAGCTGCTGATACGTTTAGAGCTGCAGCAATAGACCAATTACAGGTATGGGCAGATCGCGTAGATGTGCCTATTGTTAAGCAATCTATGGGGAGTGATCCAGCCTCTGTTGCCTTCGATACCTTAAACAGTGCTGTGACTCAAAATGCCGATGTAGTAATTATAGATACGGCTGGACGTTTGCATAATAAAGTTAATTTAATGAACGAGTTAACTAAGGTAAAACGTGTGATGCAAAAAGTAGTAGGCGATGCACCACATGATGTGTTATTGGTGTTGGATGGTTCTACAGGGCAAAATGCCTTCGAACAAGCCAAACAGTTTACAGCAGCAACAGAAGTAACTTCACTAGCAGTAACTAAATTAGATGGTACCGCTAAGGGCGGTGTGGTTATTGGTATTTCCGATCAATTCCAAATCCCAGTAAAATATATTGGAGTAGGAGAAGGGATTGATGATTTACAAGTGTTCAATAAATTTGAATTTGTAGATTCCTTTTTTAAATAAGTGTTGCGTTTTACGCAAAAGCATTTAAAATTAGGACTTCAACTTTGCTTGATTTACAGTTTGTGTATTGCCCTTTTGCATGGCATAAAAGTAACGACAACATTAGTCCTCTTTAAAAAACATCCTCTTTTACCAGAGTCACTATACTATCATGCCGCTTGGCCTTCTATGGTCATTTCTATTCTGTTTGCGGGCATGGCTTTTCTGGTATATAAACAGTATACTCGAAATGTTGTACACCCCATGGTTGTACTATTTTGCATTGCGTTATGCGGTTTTTACATTTTGTTTGGTAACGATTTTATAATTTTTATTAGCAATCACAAGCCTTACAATTCATA
>CAZLTR010000391.1:0-1928 GCA_964562415.1 uncultured Hyunsoonleella sp.
GTGCCCCTAGATCTTCACCTTCTTGTGCGTACTTAGAAAACCCCATCCATTGGTCGTCCAAGATCGTTTCGGAAAAGTAAATGCGCTTATCGGCTTGCATAGAGGTTGTTGCCGTTTCTGTAAGTTTTACCAATTCTGTATATACCTCGAAAGCCCCTTGATTGCCTATAGTTTTGGCAAGACGTGTTTTTACTTTGCCTAGTTTAATGTTTTTTACAAAAACAATTACAAGCGTTTTAGTCATATATCTTTATACCATTTTTTAACCACTTGCCCCATGCTGGTGAAAATGCATGAACCGAGTCTGTTTTTTTTTCTTTTAAATTCACAACGTCTACGTGGTTGTTTTTCCATTCAAAAATACCACCATATAAGTTGAAAACATTTGTATAGCCACTAGTTTTAAGCCGTTCCGCAATGTCTTCTGAACGGATGCCTAAAGAGCAATATACTACAATTTGAGCATTTTTTTTAGGGAATTGTTTTTGAATTGTATCTAAATTAAAAAAGTCATAACCTACGCAAATAGCGTCCTTTATATGGCTGGTATTGTATTCTTTTGTTTCCCGCGCATCTAATAGTAAAACTTGTTTTTTAATACTTTTAAGTGCATTAACATGAATATAAGGTATGGTTTCTTTGTTTTGCTGTTTTAACAGCTTATCCAGTGTTTTTTGGCCAAAACTTAACATGGCGCAACACATACACAATACCATCATCCCCTTTTTCATGTTGTTCTTAAGTTTTAAGCCACTGTACCTTGACAGCTGCTACCAGCACCAGCAGTACAGCCATAGCAGTGTTGAGAGATCACAATAGAGCGTCTTTCAAGTTGTGCTTCATTATATTCTGAAATGTGTTTGGCTTTACTGTTTACAGGAAGCGCTAACATTTGGTTGAAATCGCAGTCGTATAAATACCCATCCCAGCTTACCGAAAGTGTATTTGTACACATCACATTGGCCACGGCAGAAGGGTTGTAAGCTTCTACAAGTTGGTACATGTAATCTTCATAGTTTTCTGAGGCAATGAGGTAATCTAAAAAGCGAGAGATAGGAAGGTTGGTAATAGCAAACAAGTGATGAAACTGTATGCTAAAGTCTTCCATAAGTGCTTTTTTAAAGTCTTTCTCCATAGCCATTTGATCTCCAGGTAAAAATGCACCAGAAGGGTTGTATACCAAATCGAGACGTAAACTACTGTCTGGCATACCATAACCTACGGCATTGAGTTCTTGTAAGGCTTTGATAGAGGCGTCGAAGACACCACTGCCACGTTGTTTGTCTGTTTTGCCTCTTGTCCAGTGGGGCATAGAACTTACAACATGTACATTATGCTTTTTAAAGAATTCTGGGAGATCGTAATATTTTTTATTGGCTCTTATTATGGTCAAGTTAGAGCGTACAATAAAATCTTTTATTCCTGCTTTAGAAGCTTCTTCTACAAACCATCTAAAATTAGGATTCATCTCTGGAGCACCACCTGTAAGGTCTAACGTATGAGCGCCAGTTGTTTTTATAACGTCCAAACATTGTTGCATGGTGGCTTTGGTCATGATTTCTTTACGGTCTGGACCAGCATCTACATGGCAATGCTCGCAAACTTGGTTACACATGTAACCCACATTAATTTGAAGAATCTCTAACGTATTAGCTTTAAGCGGAAACTGATTGGTCTCTTTTATCTTAGCAGCAAAGGTTGGCAATTCGCCATTTTTAAAGATACCGTTCGATAGAATCTCTATTTGCCTTTTGCTATTGGCTAAAGCGCTTTCCCGTTTTTGTAAGGACTGTGTTTTTACTTTCGTCATATACGTGTTTTCGGCAATTATTTTTTTAGGGGTTAGGGGGTATTATTGTTTAACCGTTTGTTCGTTGAATTGTTGATTTGTTTAATCGTTTAATCGTTTATTCGTTGAATTGTATTTA
>CAZLTR010000392.1:0-1925 GCA_964562415.1 uncultured Hyunsoonleella sp.
GAGGAGACAAACCAGTGCATTTCTCTGCACCAGAATTGGCTTTTTCTAAACTTGTATACACGCCAAATGCGCATACAGTTGTGATTGCCTTAGACAATGGCGAAACTTTAAACGCTGTACTTCAAGATATTCAATTTCATCCTGTAACCGACAGAATCTTACATATAGATTTCTACCAGTTATTCGAAGACAAAGAAATAGCGCTTAACATTCCTGTAAATTTAGTAGGTAACTCTAAAGGTGTTAAAAATGGTGGTGTATTAAGACGTAACAACAGAAAATTACGTATCAAAGCTTTACCAGCAAACTTACCTGATTTTGTAGAGATCGATATTACACCTCTTAAAATTGGAGATAAGGTTTATGTTAGAGATTTAGACCAAGAAAAATATAGCTTCTTACATACCGATAACACTGTGGTGTGTCAAATTAAGACTTCTAGAACGGCTGTTGCAGATGAGGAAGATGAAGAAGAAGAAGGTGCAGAAGCACCAGCAGCTGCTGCAGCGGAATAGCGCTAGCACTGGATTATTAAAATATACCTTGTTGCAAAATGAGGAGCTAAAGAGGTTTCACTTAAATGTGAAGCCTCTTTTTTTGCTCTATTGAATCTGTAATTTCAGGCAAGACAGCAGTTTTACCCTACTAGATCAGACTAGACTAGACCAGACCATGATACATCAGGATAACACTTACTTTTGTTATATGTATTTTCGCTCAAACTAAACTAATTAATTATGAAAACAAAAACATTAAAGTGGCTATTGCTTCCAGTTGCAGTACTAGGAATGCTAGCTTGTCAAAATGAAACATTAGAAGACGAACATGTCATATTGGAAAGCACTCCAGTTATAGACGACCATCTGCTCACAGCAAAAACAGTTTGTGGCAGTAGTGCCAATAGAGATATCTTGGGAGATGCCGAAGACTTACAGGGAACAAGTACGCTTTGTAAAATTGGTGAAACTTCCGATAACCCTGGATTGCTAGATTGTAGAATAGCTACCAGAGGGGAGCATAAAAAAAGTGGGGACTGGTTTATCTATGACATTACCCAAGGCAATAAAACAAAAAACAATACGACTTCTGTAAGAATAGAACGCGGTTTTAAAAATTTTAAAAGGCAAAAAGATCCAGGAAAAGGGAAAAAAGCTAAAGCTTTTAAAGCCACTTTTAAGGGGCGTGTGCGCATAGATCGATTGCCAAATAAAAAAGAAGCTAAAGGAAAACCTGTAGACTATAAAAATGATTATACGTACATAATACAAATGCATGGAAGTGGCAAGGTGAGAAACTTTGCAACAAAAGAGTATAACGATAAAAAGCATACTAGCGCCATATGGCTGTTAAGAGCACATCGAACAAGTGAGACTCAATTTAAATTTAGCATAGAATATAGTACAAAGCCAGCTGTATCTGGTGTGAATCCAGATCGTAAAACGGTAGATGTTGCTACAAAATTAGATATTGGAAAAGAATTTGATATTGAAATAAATTACGGGTATGATGCAAATAGAAAGTTTGATGGTTATATTAAAGCAGCAGGTAAAAAGAAAGATGTACCCGATATTAAATTTCAAACAGATGAACAATACTTTAGATATGGCGCTTATAGAGCAGGCCCAAAGAAAAGCCCAACGGCTACAAATACAACACATAACAGAGCTATTATAGCCTGGAAAAAAGAGTTAACGTTTTGTAATCCAGGGTAACAGGTATTGTAGGTGTTAAGTATAGCACTATGAAATCTAATATTTAGGCATAAGAAATACTGCGGTGGATAACCGCAGTATTTTTTTATTGTAAAAAAGCTAGGAAAACAACTTTAATTTTAAAATTAAAAATTTATATTTGCACGCGAAAACTTAGAGAGGTTTTCAACAACTAAATCGCATAATATTAAATACATAAGTAATGTCTAAAGT
>CAZLTR010000393.1:0-1916 GCA_964562415.1 uncultured Hyunsoonleella sp.
AGCTTTAAAATATGTAGTGTAACAGGTGTTTTGTTATGGATTTCACAGTGAATCTATGAGAATGGCAATAGTCTTTAAACTTACTTTAAACAAAGGGCACGTTTTGAAGTCTGTTTTTGAGGTATTGTAAACTTAGGATGTCTTGTGTGTTAGGAATTTAAAACAATGTGGTATATTTGATATCACATTAAATCAAAAACCTTATGAAAAAAATAGTACTATTAATTTCAATATGTTATGCTTTAAAGGGAACTGCCCAAGGTGTTGATCCTGCTTTGTTTCAAACGTGGTATTTGTATTCTATAACGACAAGGGATTTAGGTCCTGGCGATTTGGTGTCGGATATCGAACCAGCTATAACACCTACGCTAACGGTACTCGAAGATTTGTCTTTTAGTGGTGTTGGAGCGTGTAATACATTTAACGGTTCATTTACCGAGGTAGGACCAAATGCTTTTCTAATAGATGAGTTTACAGAAACAGAGGATGATTGCGAATTTCAGTCTCATCAGGATTTTGAAAGTCAATATTTTCAATACATGAGAAATGCGAATGCTTTTGTGATACGACCAATAGAAGGCGGTATGGAATTAGACTTAGGTGCAACAATTTTTGGAGAAGCCATTTTTAGAAATTTCACACTAAATACATCTGTTTTTGAAGCCAATCAAATTGATATATTTCCCAATCCAACAGATGGATTAGTACATTTAAAAATGGCCAATAATCGTATCCAAAATGTAGAGTTGTATGATACATTAGGACAAAAAGTGAAGACGTTTCAACCTGAATATGATGTTATAGATATTTCTCAATTAGAGCGTGGTATTTATATCATGAAGTTAAAGACAGCATCGGGAGTGTTAACCCAAAAGATTGTGAAAAATTAGTAGTTTAGAACGTTTGAAGCCTTGAACAGGGAGCTGTTAGGGCTTGGAGTTTTTGTGATAGCTTGTCATTACAGTGTTATATAGAGACAAAAGGAGCCCTAGTGTTCTAAGAAAAGGAACCGTTTACTGCTAATCTTAAACACTCAGCTTCGTTTTAAGGGATAAATCCTTAATTTGTAATCATGAAAGTGTTAATTTAAAACCGAAATACAATCTAAGGGTGTTTTAAGAGTGTTTAAAGCACTTTATGAGAAGTTAACATCTTGTTGATAATTATTGCATAAACTCGTTTAAATGCTTTTTAAAAGCGTTATTATTTAGTATATTTGTTTGTCTTCGAAATGATGCCTGTGCATCATTTTTTTGTGTGTAGCAATGGGTAAATCAAGGCTATGGTTGCAAATGAAGGCAAAACGGAATCAAACTAAATTATAAAACAGATTATGAGCGAGGAAGCTAAACAAAATAATTACTCTGCCGATAGCATTCAGGCTTTAGAAGGTATGGAGCATGTGCGCATGCGTCCATCCATGTATATAGGAGATGTTGGTGTGCGCGGATTGCACCATTTGGTATATGAAGTTGTAGATAACTCTATAGATGAAGCTTTAGCTGGGCATTGCGATAATATTACAGTAACGATAAACGAAGATAATTCGATTACCACAGAAGATGATGGTCGTGGTATCCCTGTTGGGTTGCATAAGAAAGAAGGTGTTTCTGCATTACAAGTTGTAATGACGAAAATTGGTGCAGGTGGTAAGTTCGATAAAGACTCTTATAAGGTCTCTGGGGGGTTGCACGGTGTAGGGGTAAGTTGTGTGAATGCGTTGTCTACACATCTTAAAGCTACAGTACATCGCGATGGTAAAATATGGGAGCAGGAGTATGAACGTGGTAAGGCTTTATACCCTGTTAAGGTAACTGGCGATTCTGATAAAAGAGGGACAGTGGTTACGTTTAAACCAGACCCTACCATTTTTACCCAAACCTTAGAGTATAGCTATGATACTTTAGCGAGCCGTT
>CAZLTR010000394.1:0-1857 GCA_964562415.1 uncultured Hyunsoonleella sp.
ATCAGTTTAGGACAACATCCCAAAGAAAAAGCCGACACCATTACCATTATGGAAAAAATTGGGCATTTCTTAGACGATGCGGTGAGCAAGATTTATAGGGACTTAAAAAAAGAAGGCTACAATAAGCAGCAAGCCTCACCACTAATTGCAGAGCGTCTTAAGGTAGGCAAGATACTTAAACGTGCTGCAAAAAACTGGGATGGTGGTTATGCTATGGCTGGACTTATTGGTCATGGCGATTCTTTTGTACTAAGAGATCCTGCAGGTATTAGACCCTGTTATTACTATACAGATGATGAAATTGTAGTGATAGCCTCGGAAAGACCTGTTATCCAAACTGTGTTTGATGTAGACTTTAAAGATGTTAAAGAATTAGAGCCTGGCCATGCCATTATAACTAAAAAATCGGGAGAGTATTCTATTAAAAAAATCCTAGAACCTTTAGAGCGTAAAGCCTGTTCTTTTGAGCGTATTTATTTCTCTAGAGGTAGTGATGCAGAGATTTATCAAGAGCGTAAAACACTTGGTAAACTTTTAATGCCTAAAGTTATGGAAGCTATTGAAGGGGATCTTAAAAATTCGGTCTTCTCATACATTCCTAATACTGCCGAAACATCGTTTTTCGGTATGATTGAAACTGCTGAATCGGAGCTTAACAAAAAGAAAACAAACACCATTTTAAATGGCCAACGTAATATTTCTGCCGAGAAAGTCACTTCAATCCTTTCAGAACGTATACGCGTAGAAAAAATAGCCATTAAAGATGTTAAGCTAAGAACTTTCATTACAGAAGATAGTAGTAGAGATGATTTAGTGGCCCATGTTTACGATATTACCTATGGTGTAATTAAACCAAATGACAATTTGGTCATTATAGACGACAGTATTGTTAGAGGTACCACTCTTAAGAAAAGTATCTTAAAAATGCTAGACCGCTTAAATCCTAAACGCATAGTGGTAGTGTCTTCTGCACCTCAAATACGTTATCCAGACTGCTATGGTATAGATATGGCACGTTTAGAAGATCTTATCGCATTTAGAGCTGCACTTTCGCTTTTAGAAGACACCAACCAATATGATATTGTAGAAGCGGTTTATAAAAAATGTAAAGCACAAATACATCTTGAAGATAAAAATGTAAAAAACTTTGTAAAAGAAATTTATGATCCTTTTACGGATGACCAAATTTCTCAAAAGATTTCTGAACTGCTAAGTGACTCTACAATAAAGGCTGAAGTTAAAATTTTATTCCAGCCTGTAAAAAACCTGCATAAGGCCTGTCCAGACAATTTAGGAGATTGGTATTTTACAGGAAACTACCCTACAAATGGAGGGAATAGAGTTGTAAACCGTGCATTTATCAACTTTTTTGAAGGTAATAAAGAACGTGCTTATTAAACTCACAAGATGCAAAAAAGCTTAATTTTATAGCAATTTATGTATTTCAGCCAAGAATTAAGCAATACATCTAATAAATACTTGTTTTATATATAATACATCTAAATTTATAGAACCATAACATAAGTAGGTTAAGTTCATGGTAGATTTGGGGCAAAAAAAGGTGAACTTTCGTTCGCCTTTTTTTATTTTACAGCCCATATCTAATCCTCACAAGCAAGCTTCGCATTCTAAATAGTAGTATCTAAAAAAGTTTTAATCTGAATAAAAATAAGGTCTTCTAAACCTGAAAAATATTCAACACGTTCTGTATTTCTAGTTTTTACCTTAAACACAAATACAATAACTAACACCTTAAAAAGCATCTTCTTCAGGAAACTTAAGCGAAGTTAAATCTGCATTCAAAAGACATTGTTTCACTGTAACATAAAGTTTCTAACTTTAAGGAGCAGCAACAAA
>CAZLTR010000395.1:0-1768 GCA_964562415.1 uncultured Hyunsoonleella sp.
AAGTAACGAAATAGGGGTGAATTTCAGCCATTTTTTAGGAAATAGAAAACGTCAAAATGAGTTCATAATTAAAAAACCCAACAAAATATCTATAATGCTGGGTTTTATATACTAATACTATACGGTAATATTGTTAATTTTATTTCGCAATATTAACCGCTCTTGTTTCTCTAATTACTGTTATTTTTACTTGTCCTGGATAGGTCATGTCGGTTTGTATTTTTTGAGAAATGTTGAATGATAAATCTGCTGCCTTATCATCAGATACTTTCTCACTCTCAACAATAACGCGCAATTCTCGACCCGCTTGAATGGCATAAGCCTTTTTAACACCTTTAAATCCAAAGGCAATATCCTCTAAATCTTTTAAGCGTTGTATGTAACTGTCTAAAACTTGACGTCTTGCACCTGGTCTTGCGCCTGAAATGGCATCACAAACCTGAATGATAGGCGACAATAAAGATTTCATTTCAATTTCATCATGGTGCGCTCCTATAGCATTACAAACATCTGGTTTTTCACCGTATTTCTCGGCCCATTGCATACCTAAAATAGCGTGAGGAGTTTCCATATCGGTTTCAGCATCTGGCACTTTACCAATATCGTGTAATAAACCAGCACGTTTGGCTAACTTAGGGCTTAATCCTAACTCGGCAGCCATAACGCCACATAATTTAGCAACTTCTCTAGAGTGTTGTAGCAAATTTTGTCCATAAGATGAACGGTATTTCATCCTACCCACAGTCTTGATTAACTCAGGATGTAAATTGTGAATTCCTAAATCTATAACCGTACGCTTCCCTACTTCTATGATCTCTTGCTCTATTTGCTTTTTGGTTTTCTTTACAATCTCTTCAATACGTGCAGGGTGTATTCGTCCATCTGTTACAAGTTTGTGTAGCGATAACCTTGCGATCTCACGTCTTACAGAATCAAAACACGATAAGATAATAGCTTCTGGTGTATCGTCAACTATAATTTCTACACCTGTAGCTGCTTCTATGGCTCTAATATTTCTTCCTTCTCGACCTATGATGCGCCCTTTTACATCATCGGATTCTATATTGAATACAGACACACAGTTATCTACAGCTTCTTCTGTACCTATACGTTGTATCGTATTAATAATTACTTTTTTAGCTTCTTGCTCTGCCGTTAATTTGGCCTCTTCTAAGGCATTTTGTATGTAAGCCATGGCATCGTTTTTGGCTTCGCCTTTCAACGATTGTACCAGCTGTTCTTTAGCTTCTTCGGCAGATAAACTAGAAATAACTTCTAGCTGTTGGACTTGACTTTTATGCAGCCTATCTATTTCAGACTCCTTTTTGTCAAGAACATCCAATCTATGGTTGTAGTCCTTTAATTTATTCTCTATTTCGGTATTTAGTTTTCTATTTTTAGACAGCTCCTGAGATGTTTGAGACTCTTTGTCTCTAATGCGTTTCTCTGCTTCTGCCATTTTTTTATCTCTCGATAGTATTACTTTTTCATGTTCAGACTTTAATTCTATAAACTTTTCTTTTGCTTGAAGTATCTTGTCTTTCTTTAGTGTTTCTCCTTCACTTTTGGCTTCTTTTAATACAGAAGAAGCTGTTTTTTTAGCGTCTTTTATAATTTTAGACGCATTATTTTTTTCCTTTGTTTTAGCTATTACAAGGCCTATTATGAGACCTAAAACCACTCCCCCTACTCCAATTAATATAATTGAGTTTTCCATTTTTAATTTAGTTAATTTATATATTTAAAAAGCCTAGACCAGTTTACTATT
>CAZLTR010000396.1:0-1701 GCA_964562415.1 uncultured Hyunsoonleella sp.
CTAAGAAATTTGAAAATACCTACCGCCATTGGATGGAAAATATTCGCGATTGGAATATTTCACGCCAATTGTTATGGGGTCAGCAGATTCCAGCGTATTTCTACGGAGAGGGAAAAAATGATTTTGTAGTTGCAGAAACTATAGAAAAAGCCTTAGAATTGGCAAAAGAAGCCACGTCTAACTCTAAGCTAACGGTTGATGAATTACGACAAGATACCGATGCCTTAGATACTTGGTTTTCGTCTTGGTTATGGCCTATGTCTGTTTTTGACGGAATTCGCAACCCTGAAAACGAAGAGATTAAATACTATTACCCGACCAATGATTTGGTAACAGGTCCCGATATCTTATTTTTCTGGGTGGCACGTATGATTATTGCCGGCTACGAGTATAAAGATCAAAAACCTTTCGAAAATGTATATCTCACAGGATTGGTAAGAGACAAGCAGCGTAGAAAGATGAGTAAGTCTTTGGGGAATTCTCCAGATGCTTTAAAGTTAATAGAAACCTACGGGGCCGATGGCGTTCGTGTAGGCTTACTGTTAAGTTCTGCTGCGGGTAACGATCTTATGTTTGATGAAGCGCTTTGCCAACAAGGTAAAGGTTTAGGTAATAAAATATGGAGTGCTTTTTATTTAACCACCTTATGGGAGGTTTCAGAAGATATAGCACAACCAGAATCGAGTAAAATAGGTATTGCGTGGTACCAATCTAAATTTCAAAAGGTTTTAGCCGAAATAGAAGACCATTACAGTAAGTACCGTTTGTCTGATGCCATTATGGCCATGTACAAATTGATTTATGATGATTTTTGTGGTTGGTTGTTAGAAATTGTGAAGCCTGCTTACCAACAACCTATAGATGCTGCAACTTATCGAGAAGTGATTGCTATTTTTGAAGCAAATTTGAAAATTTTACATCCTTTTATGCCATTTATTACAGAGGAAATATGGCAATTACTAGGGTCTAGAACACCTGAAGATGCTTTAATTGTTGCTAAATATCCAGAGCAAAGCCCATTTGATGCTGCTTTAATCTCAGATTTTGAGTTTGCTACAGGTGTTGTATCTGGGATACGTACCATTAGAAAAGAAAAAAACATAGCTTTTAAAGATGCTATAACATTAGCCGTTATCGATAATGAGACCTTTGGTAATGCTTTAGATAGTGTTATTGTTAAATTAACCAATACTGAAGCGGTTAACTATGGGACTGAAAAATTAGAAGGTGCAGCCTCCTTTAGAGTAAAATCTAATGAGTATTTTGTACCTATAGCTTTAGATACGATTGATGTGGAGGCTGAAGTCGCTAAATTAAATGGTGAGTTAAAACGTGCCGAAGGATTTTTAACGGGTATCCAAAAGAAGTTGTCTAATGAACGTTTTGTAAGTAATGCACCAGAACAGGTGATCACTTTAGAGCGTAAAAAAGAAGCCGATACCTTAGCTAAAATAGAAACTATAAAAGCGAGCTTATTAAGTTTACAATAAATATAATGTAGGACGTTATACGTTGTATACCATGACGTATTAAAGGCAATAGTTTTGTAAACTGTTGCCTTTTTTTGTTTTAGATCAAGACAGGTTGAAGGACCATAGATAAGCCCATAAGTTTAACAATACGTTTACTGTTTAACCCTAATTATGCGATAGAACATTGTCGTGAAGCTTTGAGATACCATAAATACTGACTTTTTCTTGA
>CAZLTR010000397.1:0-1682 GCA_964562415.1 uncultured Hyunsoonleella sp.
GTGTAATGGCAATTGGCGTGGTGGCTTCAATGGCTTTTACAGTCTCTTTGTGAACGTCTCTTTTAATGATTTGAGATTCGTATTGAGAGAGACCAAATGCATCGGTGAGATAATTTAAATTGTAAGAAGGTTCAAAGCTAATTTTGCCTTCTTTATTAAAAATAATCTCTCCTATATTATTAAACGTGATGGTTTCGCCTTGTGTAAGGTAAGATTTTAAAAAACTAACACGTTTTTTTATTTTTTGAAGCGCAACTTCAAAAGGTATTTTTTCTACATCAGCAATATAATGGGCTAACAAGCCATCATTATTCTGTATTTGTTCATTAAAAGCAATTACTTTTCGTGGTGGGTAAAACGTGTGTGTATCTTTGTTTACTGTAGCAGACTGGTGCTCAGTTAAAAACGCTCCAAAATCAGGTACAATAACACAGTCATACCTGTATAATAAATCACTAATGTAGTTTTCTAATTGCATACTACAAATTTAAAAAAATATGGTTTTTGATAAATTTTTATATCAACTATTTTATTAACAAATCAAAAAAATGACGTTCTTGTATTAGCAATCAATTAGTTAATATGACAGAAAATGATTTATTATATGCTTTAGCCTTACAACATGTCCCAAATGTAGGAGATATTACTGCCAAACGTTTAATTGTACATTGTGGTTCTCCAGAAGCGGTTTTAAAAGAAGGTAAGGCACAGCTTTTAAAGATTGATGGTATTGGAAATCATGTGGTTAAAGGGCTTTTAGATGCTAAACATTTGAAAGCCGCTGAAAATGAACTTGCTTTTATACAAGCACAAGGGATAAAAGTATCTTATTTTGAGGAAGAGAACTACCCAGAGCGCTTAAAACATTGTATCGATGGTCCTATACTGTTATTTGAAACAGGACATATCGATTTGAAACAACAGCATGTTATTAGCGTCGTGGGGACACGAAAAATTACAACTCAAGGTATTGCATTTTGCGAAAAATTAATAGAAACGCTACAACCGTATAATCCCGTTATTGTTTCTGGTTTTGCCTATGGTACAGACATTACGGCGCATAAAAGTGCGTTAAAACACAAACTGCAAACCATTGGGTGTTTGGCGCATGGGTTCAATCAAATATATCCTAAAGTGCATAAAAAATATGTAGTTGCAGTAGAAGCGCATGGTGGATTTCTATCAGACTTTTGGAGCTCCTCCCCTTTCGATAGAAACAATTTTTTAAAACGCAATCGTATTATAGCAGGCTTAAGTGAAGCCACCATTGTTATAGAATCGGCCGAAAAAGGTGGTAGTTTAGTTACCGCAGACATCGCACACTCCTATAATCGCGATGTTTTTGCTGTACCTGGACGCCCAACAGATGCGTTAAGTACAGGTTGTAATAATTTAATTAAATATCAAAAAGCACATATGCTTACCTCTCCTTTAGATGTGCCCTACCTTTTAGATTGGCAATTAGAGGATAAAGCTAAGCCAGTAGTACAAAAACAATTGTTTGTAGAATTAGAGGAGACCGAAAAGATCGTTTACAACTATTTAAAAGCAAAAGGTAAACAACAACTAGATACCATCGCCTTATGTTGCAACATGCCCATCTTTAAGGTGTCGAGTAATTTATTGACTATGGAGTTAAAGGGAGTGGTGCGACCTCTACCAGGAAAACAGTTTGAGGTGGT
>CAZLTR010000398.1:0-1678 GCA_964562415.1 uncultured Hyunsoonleella sp.
ACACAGCATT
The DNA here is from genome assembly GCA_964562415.1 of uncultured Hyunsoonleella sp. GTDB lineage: Bacteria > Bacteroidota > Bacteroidia > Flavobacteriales > Flavobacteriaceae > Jejuia. Next base: position 11 of record CAZLTR010000398.1, read on the forward strand.
ATACAGGACTGAAAGAATGGTGTGAACAACTAGGGATTACTATTGCCTTACTAACAGGTTCTGTAAAAACAGCACAGCGTAAAGTTATACATACGGCTTTAGAAAATGGCGAATTACAAATTTTAGTAGGTACGCATGCGCTTCTTGAAGATAAAGTACAGTTTAAAAATTTAGGCTTAGCTATTATAGACGAACAACACCGTTTTGGCGTAAAACAACGCAGTAAGTTATGGAAAAAGAGTCCTACTCGATCTTCTCTTGAGGAAAAAGCCAAAGCAGTGTGTAAAAAATACATGACTGCAAGCCCTGCTTCTTATAAATTATTAAAAGAACTACAAGAGAAAAATAAAAAGCAATCTACCGAAGCAGAGCGCATCTTATGGGAAAGCCTTAGCACTAAAAAATTAGATAATAAATTTAGACGACAGCATGTTATAGATGAATTTATAGTTGATTTTGTATGTATCGAAAAGCAACTTATTATTGAAGTTGATGGAGACTACCCTAACACACCTGAGCAGAAAGAAGCAGACAGGTTAAGAACAGAAATTTTATCTGAAATTGGATTTAAGGTTCTTCGAATTACCAACGCAGGTGTACTAGAAGATATAGAAAATGTACTAAATGCTATCGAGAAATGCTTAGAAAGCCTCCCTTCTAAGGAGGTTGGAGGCGCCCCTGCCTCCCACATTCCCCCGCATATATTGGTCATGACAGCAACCCCGATCCCCAGAACACTGGCCATGTCTGTCTATGGCGATTTAGATATTTCTGTTATCGATGAATTACCTCCTGGTAGAAAATCGATAAAAACGGTACACCGCTATGATAGCAACCGCTTAAATGTATTTCGATTTATTAGGGATGAAATTACCAAAGGGCGCCAAGTGTATATTGTGTACCCCTTAATTCAGGAAAGCGAATCTATGGATTACAAGGATTTAATGGATGGCTATGCTAGTATAGAGCGCGATTTTCCAAAACCGGAGTACCAAATATCTATAGTTCATGGCAAGATGAAACCTGCAGATAAAGATTTTGAAATGCAGCGTTTTATTAAAGGTGAAACACAAATTATGGTGGCAACTACCGTTATTGAAGTAGGCGTTAATGTGCCTAATGCTTCTGTTATGATTATTGAAAGTGCCGAACGTTTTGGGCTTTCACAGCTACACCAATTGCGAGGACGTGTAGGTCGTGGTGCCGAGCAAAGTTATTGCATCTTAATGACGAGTTACAAATTAAGTGAAGACAGCAAAACCCGTTTACAAACTATGGTTGCGACCAACGATGGTTTCGAAATTGCAGAAGTTGATTTAAAACTACGTGGGCCTGGAGATATTATGGGCACACAACAAAGCGGTATTCTTAATTTGCGTATTGCCGATATTGTAAAAGACAAAGACCTTTTGCAACATGCCCGTTACCACGCTAAAGCGGTTTTAAAAAACGATCCATCCTTAAGCCATCCCAACAATGCAGTGCTGCTCAATACTTATAAGGCCATGCGTAAATACAAGAATATTTGGAATTATATTAGTTAGAGTTGTGTGGTATTGTTTTCAAATAAGATCTCATTGTATTTTAAACAAAAAGCCCCACGCAGGTGAGGCTTTAACCCGCTTTATGCGATAGAACATCTATTACACCTTTGCGCTACTGCAAATA
>CAZLTR010000399.1:0-1629 GCA_964562415.1 uncultured Hyunsoonleella sp.
GCTTCTTTCTCAAGACCTTTAGCGATATCTAAAATAGGATCTTGTACGCCTAAATCTGCTAAAACTTCATCGGCTGCAACTTTAATGATCTTAGCACGAGGATCGAAGTTTTTGTAAACACGGTGTCCGAAGCCCATTAAACGGAACGGATCGCTTTTATCTTTTGCTTTGGCCATGTACTTTTTAGTATCACCACCATCTTGCTTGATAGCTTCTAGCATCTCTAAAACTGCTTGGTTAGCACCACCATGTAAAGGGCCCCAAAGCGCTGATATACCTGCAGACAACGATGCAAATAAACCTGCATGAGACGACCCTACGATACGTACTGTAGACGTAGAACAATTTTGCTCGTGATCTGCATGTAAGATTAGTAACTTATCTAAAGCATCTACTACAATTTGATTTTGAGTGTACTCCTCGTTAGGAACTTTGAACATCATTTTTAAAATGTTCTCTACATACCCTAAGTTTTTATCGCCGTAATCTAGTGGCAAACCACTTTTCTTACGCATCGTCCATGCGACTAACACAGGAAACTTACCTAATATACGCACTACAGAATTGTACATATCTTCCTCAGAATCTACATCTACAGACTCTGGGTTAAATGCCGTTAAAGCACTTGTTAAAGATGATAACACGCCCATTGGATGTGCCGACTTAGGAAAAGCATCTAAAATTTTCTTAACGTCTTCATCAACAATAGAATTTTTCTTAATGTCTGCATGGAATTTATCCAATTGCTCTTGTGTTGGTAATTCACCAAAAATAAGTAAGTAAGCAACCTCTAAGAAATCTGCTTTTTCTGCAAGTTCTTCTATAGAGTAACCTCTGTATCTTAAAATTCCTTTTTCACCATCTAAGAAAGTAACGGCACTTTTACATGATCCTGTGTTTTTATAGCCTGGATCTAATGTGATAACACCTTTAGTTATCCCCCTTAGGGTTTTTACATCCATTGCAACTTCATTCTCTGTTCCCTCAATTAGAGGAAACTCATGTTTTTCTCCATTTATCTCTAGAGTACCGGTACTTGACATATAATTTATATTTAATTTTTTGCGATTGCTAATTTACGAAATATACCTTTATTTAAGAAGCTTGCTTGTAAAGGTTTTGTTAATTAGTAGATTGTTAGTTTTTTTGCCAAAAAAAAGCGATTACTTAAAAAAGTAACCGCTTTCTGTATAAAACCTTAATTTAAGCTTACTGCTTAATTTTAAAAGCATTTTCTGCTGGAAAATAAGCCACAGATCCTAATTCTTCTTCAATACGAAGTAATTGATTGTATTTCGCCATACGATCACTACGAGATGCAGATCCTGTTTTAATTTGTCCTGTATTTAAAGCTACAGCTAAATCGGCAATAGTATTATCTTCTGTTTCTCCAGAACGGTGGGACATTACAGAGGTATATCCTGCATTGTGTGCCATGTTAACAGCTGCTATAGTTTCTGTTAAAGACCCTATTTGGTTTACTTTTATTAATATAGAATTTGCAATACCTTCTTCTATACCACGAGACAAACGCTCTACGTTAGTTACAAATAAATCATCACCAACCAACTGTACTTTATCTCCTACTAATTCTGTTAAGTATTTCCAACCTTCCCAATCGTTCTCATC
>CAZLTR010000400.1:0-1545 GCA_964562415.1 uncultured Hyunsoonleella sp.
TAGAGACCTTTCTCATACCTTAAAACACTCTAAACTCGATCAAAATAAAGGCTTTACTGCTATTTTAGAAGATTATGTCACAAAAATTAACCAATTGTATCATTTTAAATGCACGCTCGTTTTAGACACTATTAATTGGCCCTCTATTAACGATCTTACCAAAGTAAACCTCTTTAGAATTATACAGGAGTCCCTAAAAAACGTAACCAAACACGCTAATGCTAAAACTGCAACGGTAAGCATTAAAGCTTTAAAAACCGAGCAATTAGAAGTCATCATCACAGACAATGGTATGGGCTTTGATCCCAAAAACACCTTAACAGGTATTGGACTTAAAAACATAAAATCCCGAATACAACGCTTAGAAGGAAGTTATCAACTCGATACTAAATTAAACCAAGGAACTACCCTAAGCCTTATTATACCTCTATAAATTATGCTAAAGTGTTTATGTACATACATCGTTTGTTTTTGGGGCTTAAGTCTTGTTTATGGACAAAACACGAAACTTACGACAACTTTAAAACGCATAGAACAACTCAGAGCGCTTTCTAAAAATAAAGCGCTCCCCTCAAACAAACGTCTAGAACATGCCAAGCATGCCCAAAAACTAGCCTATGCCTTAGATATAGATTCTGTAAAACTTAATACTAATTTTTGTCTTGCGGATGCGTATTGGGAAAGTATAAGCTTTTCTGAATTCAAAATAGTAATACAACAAAATCTATGGTTGGCACAAAAAATTAAGGACTCTATTGCTCTTGAAAAATCACATAGAAAATTAGGATTGTACCATAGAGCTAGAACCCATCTGAAGGACAGTGCCTACTACCATTTATATACCTCTAAAAAAATTGCTATAAAACTAAATTACACTTACGGTGTTGCAAGAGCTTTATATGATATTGCTGTGATTCAAAAAAATGATAAAGACTTTGCTAGTAGTGAAGCTAATTCTTTTAAAGCGCTGGCTTTACTCAAAATACTTCCAAAATCTGAAAAAACAACAAAAATAACAAGTTATACATACAATAATTTAGGCTTACTCTATGAAAAAAAAGGAAACTATGAAAAAGCAATTATATATCATAAAAAAGCTTTAAAAAAGAAAAAGACTTTGAAAAATCCACCTCAAATAACCATCCCCAATTCTTTAAACAACTTAGGTCTCACCTATAAAAAAACTAAAAACTACACTAAAGCATTAGTATATTTTACAAAAATTATAAACAATAACCGCCTTAAAGAAAAGTGTCCTGAGTTGTACGCTACCGCTATGGGAAATTATGCACACACCTTATTTCTTTCTAAAGACTTCAGTCAACTACCTTATTTATACCACAAAGCATTAAAATTAATAGATACTCTTAATGCGGGATATAGAAAAATATTCATGCATACACAACTTGCAGAATACCATCACTACTTCAAGCAAAAAGACTCCGCAAAATTCTACGCCTACAAAGCAAAAAAAATAGCTAAAAAATATTACAAAGACGACCTGTTAGAAGTATTATTGATGCTAACCAAAGTAGAAGACGACAG
>CAZLTR010000401.1:0-1528 GCA_964562415.1 uncultured Hyunsoonleella sp.
TATGGGTGAATTTCAGCCATTTTTTAGGAAATAGAAAAAGTCAAGATGAGTTCAATGTTAGAAACTAGTAAACGTTTCATTTTTTAATAGTAAAACTTATGAAATACACCATAATATTTAGTCTAATTTTGATAGCGTGTTTAGGTTGTGAACAGAAGAAGTATGTATTAAAAGGGCAGACGCCATTTCAACAAAAATTAAATGCAGAATACAAAGATGTGACGACATCTCCTCTAAAGCCCAAAGATTTTAAAAATTTTAAGGGATTAGATTTTTTTAATTTTGATTCCACTTATGTGGTGAGAGGAATTTTAAAAAGAACACCAGAATCGCAATGGTTTAATATGCGAACAACAACGTCTAGAGTGTCTAAAGAGCGCGTTTTTGGTATGGTGTCTTTTACATTATTAGGAGCATCTCATGCTTTAGAATTATATCAAGGAGAAGACATGATGACCAAAGCAGGTTTTGAAGACTATTTATTTTTACCTTTTCTAGATGAAACCAATGGTATTGAAACATACGGAGGTGGCCGTTATATAGATGCAAGAATACCCAAAGGAGATACTTTAATTATAGATTTTAATACAGCTTACAATCCGTATTGTGCATACAATTCAAATTACTCTTGTCCTGTAGTGCCTAGGGCTAACTACTTAAAAGTAAAAATAAAAGCGGGAGTTAAGGCTTTTAGAATCAGTGCGGCAGAGTAGGGGGTGCCATTGCTTTGTAGATAATTAAAAGGTGACTTTTCCGTTTATATTATACTGAGCGAATACTTTAATTGCTTAGCTTAAATATGTTTTCAACTAAAAATGAAAGACTAGAAAACGTTAATCATTTTAAAATTTGAATTTTTAAAAAAATAAAAACGCTAAAAGTGAGAGGTAAAATAAAGTGTTGTTTAAGCATATGCAATAAGAAAAACAGAACCTAAATCAAGGATCTGTTTTCTTATTTACACTAAAAACTAATAATATTAGGTTTACAGCTATAAGCACACTAATAATCATTAATAAATTCATTTGTTTATCTGTTTAGTTATTTATTAGATACATTTCTTTTTAAAAGGTTGCGTCATTAAAGTTATTTTTTTTTAAATTATAACTAAAATAACAGCTTATTAGTACCGTATAGAAACATAATGTTACATAAAAAGCAAATACGAAAAGTTGCTTTTATGTATACATATAACAAGTAGAATGCTAAAAGTCCCACCCAAAGGGTGTATTATTACAATAAAAATTTGATGGAAGCAATAAATAATATAAAGCTAACAAAGGCTACTAACATCCATAGACTTCCTTTGTAGTAGCGCTTATGAAGTTTTAAATCTTTACGATAGGTATAACCAATAATAATGGAAAAAACAATAAAAAAGATAATTCCGAAAATGATTTGACCTTTACTAAACATATGGTTATTTTTATGCAAATTTAAGTAAATCTGTAGATAAGCCATCAACTATTTATAATTGAACTCATCTTGAGGTTTTGTTTTTAACCGAAAATGAGTTGAAATTTAACCA
>CAZLTR010000402.1:0-1519 GCA_964562415.1 uncultured Hyunsoonleella sp.
GATCTGTAATAATATCGGGTTGAATAATTAAATCACTCACCTCATCAAAACGTTGCTTTACTATCTGTAACTTATCTAACATTTGCTTATTATATAAAAGATACCTGCTTTGTTGCCTTTAGGTATCTATTGAACTGAACACTTAAAAAATGAAAGGTACGGGTTGCTTGTTTTAAAGAACAAGACATCATCGTCTGGGTGTTTTCTGTAACAGTAACATACCCCAATACCACCCCTGCTTTCTTTTGGTGTCCAAAAATACGATAATTTATGAATTTTAAGCCGCATTTTAGATTAGAAGCTTTCCTTATGTCATGAAGTCCTATTTAAACCTATTCTAGCTTAATGCGACCAGAACTTCTCCCCTGTCATAAGATTTTAAAGATAGGCTTTAGGCAAACCTATGTTACCGTTGGGAAATATTAGATGATATGCAGGCGTAACCTTACACCTTTCTAGTGTTAGACTAAAACAAATTAGTGATAGCTTACATTAAAAAAACATAGATATTTAGAGTACTAAATATGTAAGCTCTCTCTTTACTTTGATAAAAACAACAAAAACGGCTTCACCTCTGCATCTAACAAAATTAAGAAGCTACTAGTGCTTTAGAATAGAACAAGTGACACATCTTAAACGCTAAGCTTTAACACTCTAACGGTTCTCGAAATGTGCTATGGCTAGCGCTTCTAAATCCATACCTTCCATATCATCGATCTCTTCGATCTCACAAATGTCTTGAAGTTGTGTTTTTACCTCTTTGTCTACAATGGCCCGTATGTATACCTTTTCGTGTTTGATTTCCAAAGAGTTTTGAAGCAGTTGAACGCCATCAAAATTGACACGGTGTAGTGTTGAGATATCGTCGCAGATGATGTTGACTAAAATCTTTTCCATAAAGCATTTACATTTTTAATTCGTATTAGTGCTATTAATTAATACATAAATCGTAATGCTAGACCAAGGATCGCCTAAACTATATTTAAAACATTAAACCCTACTTAAATACTTTAAATATAATAGAACTTATCTTGAGGTTTTCTATTTCCTAAAAAATGGCTAAAATTCACCCATATTTCGTTACTTTTTTGTCCGTAGCGCTGCTATGAGCTTCAAAAAGTGCCTCATCTGGTTAAATTTTAACTCATTTTCGGTTAAAAACAAAACGTCAAGATGAGTTCATAGCCTAAAGGTAAGACATAATTGGAAAAATTCCTAAAAATGCTAAAATAATATAGGGAACACTTTGCCCAATGCTGTGCATTTAGAGTTGTATCACGTAGCTTTATTATGCAATACACACCCACTGTTTTCTAATTTAAAACAGCAGTACTAGAGTTTAATTAAAATGCAATACTACAGGACCGTATTTGAAGTAAATTACAGCTGTAATAAATGGTGTAATACCTCAAGAGGCATTAAATAATAACACCAGTTGCTGCAAATACCAACTAAAGCTAAAGAAACTCATCTTGAGGTTTTCTATTTCCTAAAAAATGGCTGAAATTCACCCCTATTT
>CAZLTR010000403.1:0-1517 GCA_964562415.1 uncultured Hyunsoonleella sp.
ATATAATATGATATTGTTGATTGGGATTTGACGGAAAACGTCTCAGGACTTTACACTGCCTTTAGCATTTTTTATTCTGAACTTGTTTCAGAATCTCATACGCAATAGCTTGCACATGATCAGAGGTTGCAATCAGTCAAATCTTTCCTCTATTATTTAACGGTGCAAAAATACAGAAATAAAAGTATTTACTTAAGAAATTTTGTTTTTTTTAAATTGAACTCATCTTGAGGTTTTCTATTTCCTAAAAAATGGCTGAAATTCACCCACATTTCGTTACTTTTTTTGTCCGTAGCGCTGCTATGAGCTTCAAAAAGTGCCTCATCTGGTTAAATTTCAACTCATTTTCGGTTAAAAACAAAACGTCAAGATGAGTTCATTGAACAGTATTCAAGCCTAATTATTTAAAAGCCTTCTTCAAACCGATGGTTATTAGTTGGGCTACAGTAGGAGAAAGCGTTGGGTTTGTGATGACAACCTTGTAACACTTTTTTATTACAGTTTTTAGATAAGATTAGTTTAGCCGCCTATAGTGCCAAGTTCAACGCCTTCAGAGTAAGCCACTTTTACTTGGTGTTCATTAAAAGCTTTCTTGATATTATGGTGTACCAAATAAGTCACATCCCAGAAGTTATCGGGTTTTACATAAGGTCTAACGCCTACAACTATAGAATGTGAGTCGAAAGCCTCTATGCCCACAACAGCTTGAGGGGTTTCTAATATGCGGTCTATCCCATTTAGAACGGTCATTATAATGCCTTGTACTTTAGGGAAGTCTTCTTCATAGGGCATGGTTACAGTAATTTCCAAGCGAATGATCCCTTTTTTGGAGTAGTTGGTTACCACGTCGTCTGTAATTTTAGAGTTAGGAATGATCATGGTTTTATTGCCAGGAGTGATGATCACGGTATTGAAAATACCAATCTCCTCTACCTTTCCAAATTTATCGTCAATTTGTATCCAATCGTTTACCTTATAAGGTTTTAAGAATAAAATAAGAATGCCAGAAGCAAAATTGCCTAAACTGCCTTGAAGCGACATGCCTATAGCAAATCCCATAGCGGCTAGGATAGTAAGAAGTCCAGAAAGATCTGCGCCTAGTATAGAAACAATAATAAATATTAAAGCCGTTTTAAGTAAGACACTAAGCATGGATAAAAGAAAGGGCCTCATGCTGTCTGAGACTTGTAACTTTTTTAATGTTCGCTCTAGCAGTACTAGAATTTTTTTAATGAGTTTAAAGCTTAGCCATAATATCACTGCAGCAGCGATTAATTTTGGCGTGTAAAACACTACTTTATCTATCGCTATTTCTAAATATTCATTCAGTTTTTCCATGAGCACATTGGTTAGGCTTTAAAAATAATTATTATATCACAAATGGCGCGTTGTTAATTTGGAATTTATTCAATGCACTCATCTTGAGGTTTTCTATTTCCTAAAAAATGGCTAAAATTCACCTATATTTCGTTACTTTTTTTGTCCGTAGCGCTGCTATGAGCTTCAAAAAGTGCCTC
>CAZLTR010000404.1:0-1517 GCA_964562415.1 uncultured Hyunsoonleella sp.
CTGTAATGCTTTCTGGAGAAACATCTGTGGGGGATTACCCAGTGCAGGTGATACGACAAATGAGTAACATTTTAAAAAGTGTAGAAGATTCGCCTTTAATTAAAGTGCCAGAGATGCCACCGCACATTCGTACAAAGCGCTATATAACAAAAGCTATTTGTTACCATGCTGCAACTATGGCTAATGAAATAGATGCTAAAGCGATTTCTACTTTGACTAATAGTGGGTACACGGCATTTCAAATTTCAGCTTGGAGACCTTCATGTCATATTCTTGTGTTTACGTCTAATAAGCGTATTTTAACACGTTTAAGCTTATTATGGGGTGTGCAAGCTTTCTATTATGATAAGTTTGTGAGTACCGATGAAACCATAGAAGATGTAAACGCTATGGCTTGTAAAAAAGGCTTCTTAGAAGTGGGTGATATGTTAATTAGTTTAGCGGCCATGCCAATTCAAGAAAAAGGAATGGTGAACACACTGCGTGTTACTGAGGTAGAAACCTGTAGTTTTTAAGTAACAAACCCAATTACAAGATAAAAAAACGCTATTTCATAATATATGAAATAGCGTTTTTTGTTGGCTCTAGTACGTGCTAGAGCGTTTTAAGGATTAGAAGGTTGTTATGAGGCAGAGATGTTCAATACATAGTAGTGTTTTCTCCGATTTGGCATAATAGCATTATGGTGAAACTGAAAAACGCAGTTTACGATAGTATGTGAAGGACATTTTCTAATGTTTAAACGAGTTAAGCGAATAATTGTCGCTTGTTGTATAGCTGTTGCAGGCAACAGTACCTTATAGAAAACTAATCTTAAAGGTATTGCTTAATAAAAAAGCCTGTCTCTTTTCGAAACAGGCTTTTAGCTTATATAAATTAGGATATACTATTAGTATACCAATTTAATGATTTGATTTGAAGATGTTCTTAAAATGTAAAGCCCTCTTTGTTTTGATGAAAGATCAACTACAGTGCCTTGTCCGTTAAGAATGGTTTGACCATTTAAATTGGAAACAGTCCAAGACTCTGGTTGACTTAAATTAAAGACCCCATTTTCACTTGGATTTGGAGCTGCAAAAATTTGTTGAGAAGCCTCATCGTCAATTTTACCCAAATCACCAAGATTTTTAGAAGACGATACGCTTTCTACACGTTCTAGAGTCCATCGCGTATGGTTCGTATCATTCGTAGCATCATGCGTTGCTGATCCTCCAGAATCTCTTAAAAAGGCATTTCGAGCTCTATTTCTAAGCGTCGCGACTCCATTTGAGTTTACAGTAATAGCCCATTGCCTATCCGTATCTGTACTTACTGGGTTAGTACGTGTTACGATTACATTTCTATTATTGTTATCCATTGCTTCAAGAATTCCGTTGCTATCATTTGCCGAATTACGTCTCACGTCTATATTGAAGAAATCGCCAGATCGTACAAATCTAAATTGCTTATCGAAACCAGTTGGAGAGGCTTCCGTCCCTAAACTAAAGCCACTTCCTGCATCTAAATACCTATTGGTA
>CAZLTR010000405.1:0-1504 GCA_964562415.1 uncultured Hyunsoonleella sp.
TTATATTTACAGAGCAAAAATACAAAAACAGTTAATGATTACAAGCATTTTTAGTAAATCTAAACCAACTAATTTAATAATTGGTGTACTTATTATTGCTTTAGCTAGTGTTTTTGCGTTTTTTAAGATTAGAGATTATGGACTGCATTATACAGCTATTACAAAATTAATAGGGGGTTTTGTTTTAAGTTGTTTTGCCATGCTGCTTTTAAATTTTATAATTAGCAAGAACAGTTTAAGCAAAACAAATACCTTAGAAGTACCGCTGTATAGTTGCTTTTTGCTTTTAATTCCTGAAAGTACGGCCTATTTCGATGTTGTGGTAGCTAATGTTTTGCTTTTATTAGGGGTACGTCGTATTATAAGTTTAAGATCTCAAAAACAGATAAAGCACAAACTTTTTGATGCAGCTTTGTGTATTGCTTTAGCGTCGTTGTGTTACACATGGGCTGTCTTGTACTTTTTAGTTGTGTTTTTGGCGGTATCGTTACATACAGAAAATAAAATAAGACATTGGCTTATACCCATAGTAGGCTGTATGACAGTATACATAATAGCCTACTGTGTATGTTTTGTGATAGATTACGAGTTGTTTGAGTATATGTTTAACCAGTACCAAATACATTTAGATTTTGGGCATTACAATACCTCACGATTTAAGATTAGTATAACAGTAATACTATTACTAGGTTTTTGGGCATCATGGTTTTATTTTAGCAGTATAACACAGCGAAAAAAATCGGTACGTCCTGCATATTACATCACAATAGCATTAGCAGTCATTGCTTTGTTTATTAATGGGCTTACGTTACAAAAAAATGGAGCAGCACTTTTATTTTTATTTGCGCCTTTAGCCATAATATTAGCAAATTATATAGAAGAATTAAAGAAAGGCTGGCTTAAGGAGAGTATTCTAGGAGTGTGCCTAGTGCTTCCTTTTGTACTGTTGTTTTTTGTGTGAATTGAGTTTGGCTTGTGTTGTTATAAATTGCAATATAGAGTAGTATAGATTTCTCCGTACATCATTAACGATTTGATCAAATAAATCTATATTTGTCCTTTAAATAGAAGGAAGCATGTTTACCGAAAAAGCAAATAAGATATTTCAAGACGTTATTGAAACGTATCACATTATAAATACAGTAGAACAATCTTTTGAAAATCCGTACCCTAAAAGTGCACTTTTAGAACACTTACTATATCGCAAATGTTGGATAGATACGGTGCAGTGGCATTATGAAGATATTATTCGTGACCCACAAATAGATCCTGTAGCTGCCCTAGCATTAAAACGTCAAATAGATGCTTCAAATCAAGATAGGACAGATATGGTAGAGTATATAGATAGTTACTTTCTAGAGCAGTATAAAGAGGTTTCACCTAAAGCAGATGCCACTATTAATACAGAGAGTCCAGCTTGGGGTGTAGATCGGTTATCTATTTTGGCTTTAAAAATATACCATATGAATGAAGAGGCTACACGTAAAGATGCTTCAGATGCGCA